>NZ_LASY01000057.1:0-44084 GCF_000973155.1 Grimontia sp. AD028
ATCGGCTTCTCATGTAGGCTAGCTACACGTCGAAGCCTCTGCCTTGAATAAAATCCCAACAAACTGCTGCAAAAATCATCACCAAAGGTCAACAGCCCCTAAAAGTTACTCGCTGATCGAACTTGGCTCGTAATACTGAAAGCCTTTTATAACCTGCTTAACACCACTCAAGTTACGGGCAATTTCAGTGGCTTCATTCGCTTGCTCACGAGTGACATAGCCTAGCAAAAAGACCTCGCTGTCTTCTGTGATCACTTTGATGTTCACGTTACGGAGCTTCTTGCTGCCAATAAGAGCTGATTTCACCTTGGTGGTGATCCAAGTGTCTTTGGAAACATCACCCACAGACAAAGGCGCCTTGATGCGTATTTGGTCGTAGACGGTCTCTACGCCTTCCAGTTCTCGGACTTTAGCAAGGATACCGTTTTTGAGGTCTTCGGTTTTCGCCTGACCAATCAATAACAGTTTGCCATCGTAGGAAACGGCGTTAACACGGGTATCGCCTTTAAAAGGAGCTTTATTAACGATCCCGGCGACTTCCATTCCTAGTTGTGTGTCTTGCCATTCCGTCTTCGCGGTACGGGTATCCTGCTCGTAAATCGCGGAACAGGCACTTAACCCCAGAACTGCTGCAAGTAAAAGCGCCTTTTTCATGGTTATTCTCCGTGTGTCGGGAACAGGTATTGATCGATAAGATCGCAAAGTGTGTGCAAGGTGATCAGGTGAACTTCCTGTACGCGGGAAGTACGCTGGGAAGGAATGCGGATTTCCACATCCTGCTCACCCAAGAGGCCTGCCATTTCACCGCCATCTTTGCCGGTAAGCGCAACAATGGTCATGTCACGGGTAACCGCGGCTTCCATTGCCTTGATGATGTCTTTGCTGTTACCGCTGGTTGACAGCGCCAATAGCACGTCTCCGCCTTGCCCGAAAGCACGCACTTGCTTGGAGAAGACTTCATCGTGGTGGTAATCGTTCGCGACCGCTGTCAGGGTGACGGTATCCGCTGTCAAAGCCAATGCAGGCAAGCTAGGGCGCTCTGTTTCAAAGCGGTTAAGCAGACAGGAAGCGAAATGCTGAGCATTTGCTGCGGAGCCACCGTTACCACAACACAGGATTTTGTTGCCGTTAAGCAGACACTGCACCATCACCATCGCGGCTTTGGAAATCTGCTCTGGCAAGGCTTCTGCTGCAGCGATCTGTGTCTGGATACTCTCGGTGAAACTCTCTTTGATGCTATCTAGCATTGATTACCCTTCAAATACGATATTTTTCATCCAGTTTACCGAGTTTACGTTGCCTTCAAAAGTCACGGCATCAAATCTAAACTCGGTATGTGTCGCGGACAGGCCATTTTTCGCCAGCCACAAATAGGCCGCCTTGAGCATGCGCTGTTGTTTTTGTGGAGAAATACTGGCTGCGGCGCCACCATAGGTGGTTTGGTTACGGTATTTGACCTCAACGAAAACGAGGCAGTTTTGCTCCCGCATGATGAGATCCAATTCGCCGCCCTTGAAGCGGGCATTCTTTTCGATGGTCTTAAGGCCCTGCCGCTCGAGAAAGCGGCAGGCCTGTGTTTCGTAGTGATCGCCGGTTTGCTTTTTACTTAACCGAAACAATCCCCTGATCCCCAAACATCGCCCAGGAAACACTACGGTTGACGGTGCAGTAATCACCCAGTGACAATTCACCTGACAACCCTTCAAAGCGGTATTCCGGCAATGCTTGCATCTGAGGAAGTGCTTCAATCAACGCATACGCGTCCATCCCCAGTGCGTAAAGGCGAGTCATGCCATTATCCAGCCCTGGCCAGAGTTGGTTGAAGCGCGCAGCGGTAGGATTGTTGGGCTCAACCAGAAGTGGAACGTCACTGAATTCGATACCGCGAAGCTCCCCAATTTCGCCAACGCCGTTCACACGGTTGTTAGAGCGTGAGCTTGAGTACAATTTCGGCGGTTGAACATCTGGGTTGATGGCGACTTCAATGAACGGCTTAAGCAGCGTGAGTTCGCCTGCGTTGGCGACAAGGTAAACGGCATCAACATCGCGGCGGCTGCGCTGCTCTGATTCCATTTCCATTCCCAGAAGCTGTTGCATCTGCTGAATACGCCCTTGGCTCTCTGTTAAGCCAAATACGCGTTGTACGGTTTTCTGCATCGCCGCACGATTCTTGAAAAACTCCACTTCCGCAGGCTCGCCGGTTTGCTCTTCCCACTGTTTAGAGAAAGCTTCGCTAACACGTCGACCAAAGCCATTATCTGGAGCAATCACCAATGGGTATTGGTGCTTGTTCTGTTCAATATGCAATGCTGCTTGCTCAGCTTCCTGCTCTGGTGAGAGTGTGAAGAAGCAGGTGTTTGCTGCGCCGTCTTCCTCTCTAGGGATATTCAGAGCAAGCGTTGGAATCGCGTTCTGGCTCACTGTCAGAAACTCTTCCACTTTGTCTTTGCGAAGAGGGCCGATAGCAAACTGAATGCCATCAGTACGCATTTGGTTGACGATGTCAGTCGTTGACAGTCCGTTGGTGTCGTAGAACATCACTGAAGGCGCAGTATTGCCCGAATCATCATCCAGCAGCGCTTGTACCAAACCATTACGAATAGCTTCGCCTTGTGCCGCGAACTTGTCGCTTAGTGGCAGCATCACGCCGATGCGATCAGGACGGAGGATCTCCATCGATTGAAGTGCAGTAAGGTCATTCGGTAGGTAGCGGTTAGCCGGGTGAGATGGATTGGCTGCCAGCCATTGGTTCAGCGCTTCTTGTTGCTGAGCAGGACGGCCCGAGTAACGGCGCAGGAGGTTCACCAACTCGACCCAGCCATTCAGGACTGGATTGGTGGTTGCAGACAGAGAGCTCAGCTCTGAAGGTGGCATTTTCACCAGCAGTGTCCAAACGTTTTCCCAGTTCTGCTGCTTATCGTAGTTGTCCGTAATGTAAGGAGAGCCTTCGGCATAAGAGAGCACAGCACCTGGCATGTTGCCCAGTGCTTCGTAAAGCTCACCTTTCAATTGATAATAGCGCTGGTATTGAATAGCTGGAATACCCCAAGATGGCTGGAAGTTCAGGTTATCAACAGCGGTCTGCAGATCGCCTTTTTGCTGAGATAACAAGGCACGGTTCAGTTGCCATTCGGAAAGTTGCAGTGGGGTCAGTGGCAGTTTTGCTAAACGACTGACTAAAACATCGGCTTGTGCGTACTGTTTTTCAGCAATCAGTGCTTTTAACGCCAACAGATACCAGTCAGCTTTTGCTTCTCCGGTTTCGGTTTCTGCTTTCAGCAAATAGAAAGTCGATGACTCCAGCGCCGGCGCTGTGATGTCATATTGCGGACCTTGCTCAACAGGTGGTGTGGTGGTACACGCTGAAAGCACCAATGCCAGCGCGATTGGTGGAAGAACTCGTGATACACTTTTGCACTTATGGGTTATTTTACGCATGAACATCTTCTGTCCGTAACTTGTTGCCCTCTATATTAATCGCCGAAGGGTTGTGAAACAAATGACTGATGAAACTTCAACCATGGTTGACGTCTCAACTTTATATATCGTGCCGACACCGATCGGAAACCTGGGAGATATCACCCAGCGTGCTTTGGAGATTTTGCAGCAGGTCGACATCATCGCTGCCGAGGATACCCGCCACACTGGTAAACTACTGTCCCATTTTGGAATCACCACCCGAACTTTCGCGCTGCATGACCATAATGAGCAACAGAAAGCAGATTTTCTGATTGAAAAATTGGTCAGTGGGCAAAATATTGCGCTGGTGTCTGATGCGGGCACGCCGTTGATATCCGATCCAGGTTACCATTTGGTGACCCGTTGTCGTCAGGCGGGTGTCAAAGTTGTTCCTTTGCCGGGGCCTTGTGCAGTTATCACCGCGTTGAGTGCATCTGGCTTACCTTCTGATCGCTTCAGCTTCGAAGGCTTCCTGCCGCCAAAAAGCAAAGGCCGCCGTGATAAGTTTTCTGACATTGCAGAAGACCCACGGACCCTGATTTTTTACGAATCACCGCACCGTATTCTCGATACGCTCGACGACATGCTGGTGGTATTGGGTGCGGAACGTCAGGTAGTGCTGGCACGGGAGCTGACCAAAACCTATGAAACCATTCATGGTGCGCCGCTGGGCGAGTTGATTGAATGGCTGAATGAAGACAGTAACCGTATCCGCGGTGAGATGGTGCTTTTGATTGCAGGTCACCGCGCCGAGAAAGAGGATTTGCCATTGGAAGCAACCAAAGCGGTTACTTTGCTGGCGAAGGAACTGCCACTGAAGAAAGCGTCTGCGATTGCGGCTGAGCTGTATAACGTGAAAAAAAATGCCCTCTATAAGTGGGGTTTAGAAAATCTAGAGTAAGAAGTCCTGTGTTTTCGCTGGATTCGTGGCGGTGAACTCTATATAATCCGCCGCCTGAGTTGGCCGGGTAGCCGCTGCTTCGTTGATGTCCTTTGGGAGACTGACGAGGGGGAGGAAAGTCCGGGCTCCACAGGGCAGGGTGCCAGGTAACGCCTGGGGGGCGCAAGCCTACGACCAGTGCAACAGAGAGCAAACCGCCGATGACTCTTCGGAGAACAGGTAAGGGTGAAAGGGTGCGGTAAGAGCGCACCGCGCGACTGGCAACAGTTCGTGGCACGGTAAACTCCACCCGGAGCAAGACCAAATAGGTCCCCTTTGGCGCGGCCCGCGTTGGGGACGGGTAGGTTGCTGGAGCCTGTGAGCGATTGCAGGCCTAGACGAATGGCTACCACCGTTTTTACGGTACAGAACCCGGCTTATAGGCCGACTCACTAAATAAAATGGGCGAGTTTAGCAATAAACTTGCCCCAGAGAAGGCGAGCATTAGCTCGCCTTCTTTTGTTTTGACTTCAGTAAAAGTCAACAGGCCCTAATGGGGAATGCCGTGCGGTTAAAAAATGCACGGCTCAGCAAGGTGTTCAAGCTGTTGAAATAGAATGCGCTTCGCGATTACGTGATCTTTGTCGCGCTCGATGCTTGCTTGACTTTCTTTTTGCCTGATACTTACACTTCCTAGTGGGAAAATGTGGAATAAAGTGGGTTATTCTGGTGAAAAAGGGTAGTCAGTGACATGTTGAGGGGCGTCAGCGCCATATCGCCCGACGCGAAAGGTCGCGTCGCATTGCCAAAGCGTTATCGGGAAGAACTCGATGCGTTGTGCGATGGCGTGTTTGTATGCACCATTGATCATCAGTTACCATGCCTGCTGCTTTACCCCTTGCCTGAATGGGAGCGCATCGAAGCCAAGCTATCCCGCTTATCCAGCCTCAATCCAGCCGAGCGTCGTTTACAGCGATTGCTGCTTGGTCATGCGTTTGAGTGTGAGATGGACGGACAGGGGCGAATTCTGATTGCACCTACACTGCGCGATTACGCCGGTTTGAATGGTAAAGCCATGCTGGTGGGACAGCTCAACAAGTTTGAGATTTGGAACAGCGACAAGTGGCAGCAACAGATCGACCAGGATATTCAACATCAAGCCGAATCAGCGGAAGCGCTGAGCGACAGGCTCAGTAACTTATCGCTTTAGGTAATCAAGATTATGTCAGAGCAGTTTTCACACATTTCCGTCCTCCTCCACGAATCCATCGAAGGTCTCGCACTTAAACCTGACGGCATTTATGTCGATGGTACGTTTGGCCGTGGTGGACATACCCGAGAAATTTTACGTCGTCTGGGTGACGGTGGTCAGCTTTACAGTATTGACCGCGATCCACAGGCGATTGAAGAAGCGGGCACGATTGATGACCCACGCTTCAACATTATTCATGGCCCATTTTCCGGCATCCAACAATACATCGAAGAACGTGGTCTGAGTGGCAAGATTGATGGTGTATTGCTGGATCTTGGGGTGTCTTCACCGCAATTAGACGATCCAGAGCGTGGCTTTAGCTTTATGCGCGATGGTCCTTTGGACATGCGCATGGATCCGACTTCAGGTATTCCAGCTTCTCAATGGCTTGCCGAAGCGGAAGCCGACGACATTGCCTGGGTGCTGAAAGAGTTTGGCGAGGAGCGATTTGCCAAGCGTATCGCCCGTGCCATTGTTGCGCACCGCGAAGATGAAACCAAAGAGCCGTTGACCCGCACTTTGCAGCTGGCCAACTTGATTGCTGCGGTATCACCTTCCCGTGATCGTAAAAAGCACCCTGCGACCCGCTGTTTTCAGGCGATTCGCATTTACATCAACAGTGAGCTGGAAGAGATTGAAACGGCGATGCAAGGTGCGCTTGAAGTGCTGGCGCCGGGTGGTCGACTTTCCATCATCAGCTTCCACTCATTGGAAGACCGTTTGGTGAAACGCTTTATGCGTAAGCAAAGCAAAGGGCCGGATGTGCCACATGGCGTGCCACTGACCGAAGATCAAATCCGTGCACTGGGTCAGGCAAAAATGAAGCTGGTGGGCAAAGCATTGAAACCGTCTGACGTGGAAGTCTCAGACAACACTCGCTCCCGAAGCTCGGTGCTGCGTGTGGCAGAAAAATTGGGTGACTGATGTCGGCAGAAAATCCAGGACTGACAAGGCAAATTCTACAGGACCTGACCAGTATCGGTCGGGTTCCTATGGTGCTTTTGGTTCTGGTACTGCTTTCTGCATTGGGCGTGGTTTACACCACTCAGCAAACGCGTGCTGCGATAGCCCATCATGACCAACTTTTGATGGAGCGCGAGCAACTGGAAGTCGAATGGCGTAACCAGTTGCTTGAGGAGCATGCGTTATCAGAACACAGCCGTGTCGAAGCGATGGCACGGCAGGATCAGGACATGATCCGTCCAGACAGTCGACGTGAAGTCATAGTGAGCCAATAGTGTGAAGGGAAAAACGAAACCGACCAATCAGCGAGCGAAAAAGCCAACACCGAATTTGATTCGGTGGCGCTTTGTCACGGTCTGTTTCTGTATTTCCCTTGCCATGGTCGCGTTGATTGCCCGCGCCGCATTCATTCAGGTCATCGAGCCGGATCGCCTTCTTCAGGAAGGCGATATGCGTTCTGTCCGTGTCAAAGCCCTTCATTCCGCTCGTGGCATTATTACCGATCGTAACGGCGAGTCGCTGGCCGTCAGTGTCCCGGTTGAAGCGGTATATGTGGATCCGGTGACTGTGTTTAAGAACGGCGGCCTTAAAGACATTGACCGCTGGTACGCGCTGGCTGATGTGTTGGGTATCGACCGTCAGGCGATGGTAAACCGCATCGAGCGTAATAAAACCAAACGCTTTATCTACCTGCAACGTCAGGTTGGCCCTGCTGTGGCTGACTATGTTTCCGGCCTTCGCTTACCGGGAATTGGCATGAATGATGAGTCCCGTCGTTTTTATCCGGCCGGTGAAGTCAGTGCTCACCTTGTGGGCGTAACCGGCATTGATGGTCGTGGCCTTGAAGGGATCGAACGTGGCTATGATGGTTGGCTGAGTGGTGAACCTGGCCGCCGTACTGTGCGCAAAGACCGCTATGGTCGGGTAGTGGAAGTGATTTCCAAAGAGGCCAAGGAAGAAGGCAAGCCGCTTCAACTCAGTATCGATCAGCGCCTTCAGGCGATTTCTTATCGCGCTATTAAGCAAGCGGTTGCGGACTACCGCGCGACTTCAGGTTCATTGGTCATGGTCGATGTCCGCACGGGTGAAGTGCTGGCGATGGTGAATGCACCGTCGTACAACCCCAATAACCGCTCTGATCTGAAAAGTTTCAAGATGCGCAACCGTGCCATCACTGACGTTTTTGAGCCAGGTTCCACCATCAAGCCTCTGGTGGTTTTGGCTGCGTTGGAAAATGGCGTAGCGGATGAGTCGACCATCATTGATACCGGTAACGGCGTGATGAGCATCGGCGGCGCGCGTGTCCGCGATGTTTCCAAAGTCGGTGAAGCAAACCTCCGTAAAATCCTCCAAAAATCCAGTAACATCGGTGTCAGTAAACTGTCTCTTTCTATGCCAGTCGAAGCATTGCTTGGCCTTTACAGCAGTTTTGGCATCGGTGACGCAACTGGTGTGAACCTGGTCGGTGAGTCTTATGGGCTCTATCCGAATCGTCGCCGTTGGTCTGACTTCGAACGCGCGACGCTCTCCTTTGGTTATGGCCTTTCTATCACGCCGGCTCAGCTTGCCCGCGCTTATGCGGTACTTGGTGCGGAAGGTGTGAATCGCCCGCTGTCGATTTTGAAAACAGAATCCGTGGTACCGGGTAAACAGGTCGCATCACAAGAAAATACCCGAAAAGTTCTCGACATGTTGGAGTCCGTGACGCAGGAAGGCGGAAGTGCCCGCCGCGCAGCGGTTGACGGTTATCGTGTTGGGGCAAAAACAGGTACAGCGAAAGTTGCGGTGGCCGGTGGCTACGGTGATGAATATATCGGTTATACGGCGGGGATCGCACCTTTGAGCGAGCCGCGCATTGCCATGGTGGTGGTGATCAATGAACCCCAAGGCGACAAATATTACGGTGGTCAGGTTGCGGCCCCCGTGTTTTCTGACGTGATGAAGAGCGCGTTGCAGATCCTCAATATTGCACCGGACGCTCAGCAGCCATTTTTACAGATTGCTAATACGGACAATCGGAACTGATGCCGAACACGAGCTTTAAAGAATTATTGGCGCCTTGGTATGACGCCATCCCAGAGACACCTATTACCGGTTTGACGCTGGATAACCGCCAGATCCAACCGGGTGATGTATTTATTGCTGTTCAGGGGCATTCCCTGGACGCGCGCCGTTTTATTCCTGCGGCTATTGAAGCCGGCGCAGCAGCGGTGATTGCCGATGATGGTGATACTAACGGTCAGTTTGATGTCACCTTGCAAAATGGTGTGCCAGTCGTTGCCTTCCCTCACTTGAAATCCACCTTGTCGGAAATCGCCGACCGTTTCTACCAATCTCCAAGCAAAATGATGAAAGTGATTGGTGTGACAGGCACCAATGGCAAAACCACGGTGAGCCAGTTGGTTGCGCAGTGGATTGATCTGCTTGAAGGTAAAGCGGCAGTGATGGGAACCACAGGTAACGGCTTCCTTGATGCATTAGAGCCAGCTTTGAACACCACGGGCAGCGCGTTGGATATTCAGCAGCAACTGGCGGCGTTTAACCATCAGGGTGCAACTCACGTGGCGATGGAAGTATCTTCTCATGGTTTGGTGCAGGATCGTGTGAAAGCCGTGGCTTTTGATGCTGCTATCTTCACTAACCTCAGCCGTGATCACCTTGATTACCACGGCACCATGGAAGCATACGCAGAAGCCAAGCTTCGCCTGTTTACCCACTACGGCTCACCAGTTTCTGTGATCAACGTTGACGATCAGGTCGGTGCTAACTGGGTCAGCAACATGCCGGAAGCGGTGGCGGTTTCACTTTCTGAAAGCAATGTCCACGCGCATCAAGGACGCAAGCTTTGGCTAACATCTGTCGACTACGCGACAAGCGGTGTGACCATCAGCTTTGACTCTTCATGGGGTGCTGGTCAATTTACTGCGCCGCTGGTTGGCGAATTCAACGTCATGAACCTTTTGGTTAGCCTGACCACGCTTCTAGGACTTGGTTACGAAAAAGAAGCTCTGATGGCAGCTGCCAGCAAGTTGCAGGCGGTGATTGGACGCATGGAAGTTTTTCATCGTGCTGACAAACCTATGCTGGTGGTGGATTACGCTCACACCCCCGATGCCCTTGAAAAAGCGCTGATGGCTCTTCGCCGTCATTGCGACGGTAAGCTTTGGTGTATTTTCGGTTGTGGTGGCGACAGGGATACAGGTAAACGCCCAATGATGGCAGACATTGCTGAAAGATTGGCTGATGTCGCTATTCTGACCGACGACAATCCCCGCTCTGAATCTCCGGAAGCGATTGTGGCTGACATGCTTAAAGGCATGGTCGATCCCGATCAGGCTATTATCCTTCACGACCGCGCGGAAGCGTGTAGCTATGCATTTGAAAATGCGTCAGAAAAAGACGTGATTCTGGTCGCAGGAAAAGGACACGAAGACTATCAAGTGCTGGCATCAGGTACTGTTCACTATTCCGATCGTGAGACCGTACGCCGTTTGTTGGAGGAAGAGGCATGATCCCAGTTTCATTGAAATCACTGCAGACGGTTTTAGACGCTGATCTGGTCGGCGAAGATGTGGTGATTGATGCCGTTTCCACCGACACGCGAACGCTTGGCAATGGTGCTTTGTTTGTCGCGCTGGTGGGCGAGCGATTCGATGCCCATGATTTTGTAGAAACTGCGCATGAAAATGGCGCGTCAGCGCTTTTGGTTTCCAAACCTGTCGATGTCGCACTGCCACAACTGATTGTGAAAGACACCAAGCTGGCTTTGGGGCAAATGGGCGCATGGGTGAAATCTCAATGTGACGTGAAGACGATTGCGCTCACAGGTAGTTGCGGTAAAACCACAGTCAAAGAAATGCTGGCTGCCATTTTGTCTCCAAAAGGTCAGACGCTTTATACCGCCGGCAACTTCAACAATGACATAGGTGTACCGCTGACTTTGCTTCGCCTACAACCTTCCGATGAGTACGCGGTGATGGAATTGGGCGCTAACCATATAGGTGAAATTGCATATACCACGTCTTTGGTTAAGCCGGATCTCGCGATGGTCACTAATCTGGCGGCAGCGCATTTGGAAGGTTTTGGTTCCCTTGATGGGGTGGCAAAAGCCAAAGGTGAAATCTTCCAGGGGCTTGCTGACGGTGACTTGGCAATCGTTAATCAGGACAGCAATGGTGGGGCTTTCTGGGATGAAATACTGAAAAGTAAGCAAGTACTTACCATGACAGTGACTGACAAGCCTGCAGACTATCGTGCCGAGAATATTCATCAGGTCGACAACGGCTGTTATGCCTTCGATCTGGTTTCACCGCAAGGCACCTATCCGGTGACACTCAGCCTTCCCGGTGAACACAACGTTGCGAACGCGACTCTTGCTGCCATTGCTGCGACCAGAATCGATAGTAAGGTGACGATGGACGATGTGGTCCGAGGTCTCGCTTCTGTGTCGCCTGCTAAAGGCCGCGGTGCGATAAGCTTCCCGCGCCCAGGTCTTCGCCTGATTGATGACAGCTACAATGCCAGCCTTGCAGCAATGAAAGCCGCAGTGGATTTGCTGGATGGCTTCGACGGAGACAAAGTCATCGTCTTAGCTGATATGGGGGAGATGGGCGAACATTCCGAATCGGTGCATGGAGAAGTTGCAGAGCACCTCAGCAAAGCCTCTATCCAAACCGTGATTACTTATGGACCTGCCAGCGCCGCGATTAGCGAACGTTGCGGGGGGCAGCACTTTGAAGATAAAAGCGCATTGATTGCGCATGTAGTAGAACTGATGAAAACAAAACGCGAAGTATCCGTTTTGGTCAAAGGGGCCAACGGAATGAAGATGTCTGAAGTGGTTGCAGCAATAGAGGAGGCAGCCAAATGTTAGATTGGCTATCAGATATCCTAACCCAACACATTCCGTTTTTCCGGCTGTTTGATTACCTGACATTCCGTGCCATCCTCAGCGTGTTGACTGCATTGACGCTGTCACTCTGGATGGGACCGCGCTTGATCGCTCGCTTGCAGATGCTGCAAATCGGTCAGGTAGTACGTAACGAAGGTCCGGAATCTCACTTCAGCAAACGTGGTACGCCGACCATGGGCGGCATCATGATTTTGACCGCGATTACGGTCACTGTGCTGCTGTGGGCTGACCTTTCCAACCCTTATGTTTGGGCGGTGCTATTCGTGACTCTGGGTTACGGTGCCGTTGGTTTTGTCGATGACTACCGTAAAGTGGTACGCAAGAACACAGACGGCCTGATTGCCCGCTGGAAGTATTTTTGGCAATCCGCTATTGCGCTGGTGGTTGCCTTTGCGCTCTATATCCACGGTAAAGATACCGCTGCCACCCAACTTGTGGTGCCTTTCTTCAAAGACGTGATGCCTCAGCTTGGCCTGTTCTACATCGTCTTCACCTATTTCGTGATTGTTGGCTCAAGTAACGCAGTGAACCTCACTGATGGTCTTGATGGCTTGGCCATTATGCCGACCGTCATGGTGGCCAGTGGTTTTGCCTTTATTGCCTGGGCGACGGGTAACGTGAACTTTGCTGAATACCTGCACATCCCTTACATCAAAGATGCCGATGAATTGGTGATTGTCTGTGCGGCGATTGTCGGCGCAGGTCTGGGCTTCTTGTGGTTTAACACTTATCCGGCCCAGGTGTTCATGGGGGATGTGGGCTCACTGGCTCTGGGTGGTGCCCTGGGCACGATTGCCGTGCTGGTGCGTCAGGAGTTCCTGTTGGTGATCATGGGCGGTGTGTTTGTGATGGAAACCTTGTCAGTGATCCTGCAAGTGGGCTCTTACAAACTGCGTGGTCAACGTATTTTCCGCATGGCGCCTATCCACCACCACTACGAATTGAAAGGCTGGCCAGAGCCGCGTGTGATTGTACGATTCTGGATTATTACACTGATGCTGGTTCTTGCAGGACTGGCAACATTGAAGGTGCGCTAAATGAAGACGGACGCCGCGAAAAACATTGTGGTGATTGGGCTCGGTATGACCGGGCTCTCTGTCGTTAATCATCTTGTGAGAAACGATGATGGCGCGACCGTGAAAGTGATTGATACCCGCGCTAACCCGCCGGGCGCAGAGCAGTTACCGAAAAATGTGGCATTGCATGCTGGTGGCTGGAATAGGGATTGGCTACTGTCAGCCGACCAGATTGTGGCAAGCCCTGGCATTGCGCTGGCAACGCCAGAGCTTAAAGAAGCGGCTGCGAAAGGCATTGAGATTGTCGGTGACATTGAACTCTTTGCACGTAATGTAAAAGCGCCTGTGATTGGTATTACCGGCTCAAACGGTAAAAGCACCGTGACCAGTCTGGTTGGTGAGATGGCAAAAGCGGCAGGCATTAATGTCGGTGTTGGCGGTAATATCGGCTTTGCAGCTTTGGATATGCTGGCCAATGAGCACGATCTTTATGTACTGGAGCTGTCGAGCTTCCAGCTTGAAACGACCTCCTCCCTGAATTTGGAAGCGGCAGTGTTCCTCAATCTTTCAGAAGACCATATGGATCGCTACGAAGGGATGGATGACTACCGCGATGCCAAATTGCGCATTTTCGACCAAACCAAACTGTCGGTCTGGAACCAAGACGATCTCCAGACCAAAAATACGCAGAAGAAGGGCGGTAATGTGCCGGCTATCAGCTTCGGCTTCACGTCAGGTGAGTACACACTCACCGAGAAAGACGGCGCAGAGTGGTTGACAGCAAAAGGCGAGCCTGTGATGGCGGTGTCCGATATCGCGCTGGTGGGCCGTCACAACGTAGCTAACTGTCTGGCGGCGATGGCGCTGGCTGATGCTGTAGGTGTGAGCCGTGAAGCGCAATGTCAGGCGATGCGTGAATACAGAGGTTTGCCTCATCGTTGTCAGCAAGTGATTGAACACAACGGCGTGCTTTGGGTGAATGACTCGAAAGCGACCAATCCGGCGAGCACTGAAGCGGCGCTTGATGGCCTGCAACTAGCGGGGCGTCTGCACCTTTTGGTCGGTGGTGATGGCAAAGGCGCAGATTTTTCTTCGCTAAAACCTATCCTCGGCAAGCTGAACGTGACTTTGTACTGCTATGGCCGAGATGGTCATGCTTTTACAAATCTGGTTGAGTCGCCCGTGGTGATTGAAACCATGCAGGAAGCCATGGATATCGCGGCATCGACCGCGAAACCTGGCGACATGGTGTTGTTGTCTCCAGCATGCGCTAGCTTCGATCAGTTCACCAACTTTATGGTGCGAGGCGATACCTTTGCTGCATACGCGCAAGAGATTGCACAGCGAAGCGCTGAGGAGAGCGTGACGGAATGATGAGTGCGAAGTGGGAAGACAACCGTCTGATGCGCTGGTTCTCGAATCCAGCGCCAACGGCATTGTATGACCGCCAACTGGTGTGGCTGTCATTCGGCCTGATGATGGTCGGTCTCATCATGGTGTCCTCTGCTTCCATTCCTGTTTCTGTCCGTCTGGTTGATGAGCCGTTTTATTTTGCCATGCGTCAGGGCGTCTATCTGGTAGGTGCACTTATCATTGCCGGCGTGGCCATGCAGATACCTTTGTCGCGTTGGCAGCAACTCAGCATTCCTCTGCTTTTTATCTCGCTCGCGCTTTTGCTGGCGGTTCTGCTCGTCGGTAAATCGGTAAACGGTGCATCCCGTTGGCTGCCAATGGGCTTTTTTAACTTGCAGCCAGCAGAAGTGGCTAAATTATCACTCTTCCTGTTTATTGCTGGCTACCTTGTTCGTCGCCATGGTGAAGTCAGAGAAAGCGTCACCGGCTTTTTGAAGCCACTGGCAGTGCTGGTGGTGATTGCAGGTCTTTTGCTGCTTCAGCCTGACCTTGGCTCTGTCGTCGTCATGTTTGTCACCACGGTGGGCATGCTGTTTATTGCTGGCGCCAAGCTATGGCAGTTCGGTGTCTTGCTGTTTACCGGTCTTGGACTGGTGGGTCTTTTGATCATTGCTGAGCCGTACCGTGTCGCTCGTGTCACCTCCTTCTTGGATCCTTGGCAAGACCCGTTTGGTAGCGGTTACCAGCTTACACAATCTTTGATGGCCTTTGGCCGTGGCAGCTGGTGGGGACAAGGGCTCGGTAATTCTATCCAGAAACTCGAATACCTGCCGGAAGCGCACACTGACTTTGTTATAGCGGTGCTGGCAGAAGAACTCGGTCTTATTGGCGTCACTGTCGTTTTGCTGATGGTATTTGCATTGGTTTTCCGCGCACTCTTTATCGGGAAACGTTGCCTTGAAGCGAACCAGCTTTTCGGTGGTTTTTTGGCATTTGGTATTGGTATCTGGTTTGCGTTTCAGGCACTGGTGAATGTTGGTGCTGCGGCAGGTATTATGCCGACAAAAGGTTTGACGTTGCCGCTGGTCAGTTATGGCGGCTCCAGTTTATTTATTATGTCGACGGCGGTGGCGCTACTTCTTCGCATTGACCACGAATACCGTTTGGAAACGGCGCAGGCGCACCAACGAATTGTCTCTCATGAAAAACGAAAACGAACAAAAGCATAAACGATTATTGGTGATGGCTGGTGGAACCGGCGGTCACGTTTTCCCTGGACTTGCGGTAGCCAAAGAGTTGCAGGAGCAAGGTTGGGAAATTCGCTGGCTGGGAACGGCAGACAGGATGGAAGCGGATTTGGTGCCAAAACATGGCATTGAGATCGACTTTATTGAAGTAAAAGGGCTGCGTGGTTCGGGCTTTGCGCGTAAACTTCTCGCCCCTTGGATGGTACTTAATGCTGTTGTTCAGGCAAAGCGCCATATCAAAAACTGGAAACCGAATGCTGTGCTGGGCATGGGCGGTTATGTGAGTGGACCGGGTGGTTTGGCTGCATGGCTAAGCGGCATTCCCGTTGTTCTCCACGAGCAAAATGCCGTCGCAGGGTTAACCAACCAGTGGCTGGCAAAGATTGCCAAGCGTGTGTTGCAGGCTTTTCCTGGAGCGTTTGCTGACAAAGAAGTCGTTGGCAATCCGGTAAGAAAGGATGTTTGTGCCTTGCCAGAGCATAATGCTTATGTAGATGGCACACCGCTGAAAGTGTTGGTGATGGGAGGAAGCCAGGGGGCTCGAATCTTGAACCACACAGTGCCGGAAGCGATAGCAAAGCTGAACCGAGAAGTGGTGATTCGTCATCAGGCCGGTAAAGGCAATCAGGCGGACACGGCAGAGCGCTTCCAAAAAGCGGGGGTGACGAATGCTGAAGTCACCGAGTTTATTGATGATGTCGCTGAAGCCTACGATTGGGCAGATATCTTGATTTGCCGCTCTGGTGCTTTGACGGTATCGGAAGTGTCTGCTGCAGGTGTACCGTCGATCTTCGTGCCTTTCCAGCATAAAGATCGCCAGCAGGCACTGAATGCTGAGCACCTCGTCGAGAGTGGCGCGGCGCTAATGATAGAACAACCGGATTTGAGTGCTGACGCTTTGGCGGCGGCACTGGAAGATAAAGATTCATCGTCATTGATGGCGATGTCGAAGGCTGCTAAAGCCGCAGCAATTACCAATGCTGCTGAGCGTGTGGCCAGTGTCATCAAAGACGTAGCGAAGTAGAGAACAAAGTGATGGGCAAATTTGATAGTCATCAATTAGAAAAAATTCGAACCATGGTGCCGGAAATGCGCCGTGTGAAGCGCATTCACTTTGTGGGTATTGGCGGTGCCGGTATGTGCGGTATTGCGGAAGTGTTGATCAACGAAGGGTATGAGATCACAGGCTCTGATCTGTCAGAAAATGCCGTGACCCAACGTTTGGAAAGCAAAGGTGCCAAAGTATTCTTTGGTCATGCTGAGACCAATGTCGATGGCGCAAGCGTTGTTGTGGTTTCTACGGCTATCCGTCACGACAACCCAGAGCTGGTTGCCGCGAAGGCTGCACGTATCCCAGTGGTTCGCCGTGCAGAGATGTTGGCCGAGTTGATGCGTTACCGCCATGGTATTGCCGTTGCAGGTACGCACGGTAAAACCACCACTACAGCCTTGACCACGCTGATTTATCAGGAAGCAGGTCTGGATCCGACGTTTGTGAACGGTGGTCTGGTAAAAAGTGCTGGTACCAATGCGCGTTTGGGCTGTAGCCGCTACCTGATTGCAGAAGCCGATGAAAGTGATGCTTCATTCCTGCACTTGCAGCCGATGGTGGCGATTGTCACTAACATCGAAGCGGATCATATGGATACCTATGGTGGCAATTTCGACAACCTGAAGCAGACTTTTATCGATTTTCTGCACAAGTTGCCTTTCTACGGTCAGGCAGTGATGTGTGTTGACGATTCTGTGGTGCGTGAGTTGATCCCAAGCATTGGACGTCAGGTGATCACTTATGGTTTCTCGGAAGATGCTGACGTGCGCCTGAAAGATTACCGTCAGGAAGGCCAGAAAGGTATTTTCACCATTTTGCGTGCTGGCAAACCGGAGATTCATATCGAACTGAATATTCCAGGCCGACACAATGCATTGAATGCGGCTGCTGCCGTTGCAGTGGCAACGGAGGATGGCGTGGAAGATGACGCTATTTTGCGTGCACTGGCGAGCTTTGAAGGCACTGGCCGTCGCTTTGACCAACTGGGTTTGTTCCCGGTGGAAGACGGCCATGCACTGCTGGTGGATGATTACGGTCACCACCCCAGCGAAGTGGATGTCACCATTCAAGCTGCGCGTGCGGGTTGGGAAGATAGCCGTCTGGTCATGGTGTTCCAGCCACACCGTTACAGCCGCACCCGAGATTTGTATGACGATTTCGCCAATGTGCTTGAACAGGTTGACGTACTGCTGATGCTGGATGTGTATTCTGCTGGTGAAGCGCCAATTGCGGGTGCCGATGGCCGAAGTCTTTGTCGCACTATTCGTGGCCGAGGAAAAATCGATCCGATCTTTGTACCGGATGTGGATGCTTTACCTGCAGCGTTGGCCGCAGTGATTCAACCAGGCGACCTGGTGCTGACACAAGGCGCAGGTGATATTGGTAAAGTGGCTAGAAAACTGGCCGAATTAAAGCTGGATAAAAAGGCGTTGAGCGAGCAGGGATAAACCTGAATACATGCGGAATGACTGAGCTTCGGCAGAGTGATGTCTAACTTTTAACCTATTTTTGGTTGTTTTGCATGTATTTGATCTCAGCTTCATCACTTCAACGCCAAGAAGGGTTGGTGACCTGTCAAACTGACCGTTATAATCGGTCGGCTTTGCTTAGGCAAAGCCGCAGGTTGCCTGACGATAGAGAGGCAATAGCCTGATATGACAAATGTGACCGTAGAGGACATACCGGCTCAGCCTTCAATGTTGAAAGAACATTGGGGGGGGCTGGTGTTTTTAGTATTTGTCATTCTGGCTATCCTCTGGTCATTGCTCCGTGTCATCACCTGGATGGGGGACGAAGAGCAATTGCCGTTGTCCCAGATTATTGTACAAGGTGAGCTGGAACACTTAACACCATTGGAAGTGCGCAATGCGGTGCTACAACTCGGTGGTTTGAACAGCTTTATGATTCAGGATGTGGATGACATCCACAGTGCAATTTCTGCACTGCCTTGGGTCGCGAATGTCGCCGTGCGAAAGCAATGGCCGGATACGATCAAAGTCAATGTGACTGAATACCAGCCTCAGGCAGTCTGGAATGGATCGTTTCTTTTGGATGTTGGCGGGGACGTGTTTGGCGCGGATCCTGCTGCGGTAAAAAATTTGGGCCTGGTGTCACTCCATGGCCCAGATGGCAGCGAAAAAGAAGTGCTGGAAGCGTGGCGCGAAATGCGTGGCATTCTGGCACCAACAAAATTAGAAATTGCTGCCTTGGCGCTCAATGAGCGCCGCTCGTGGCGAATTGTCACCCGTGATGGGGTGCGCATTGAATTAGGACGTGAGTCCCGCAACGAGCGATTAAAACGCTTTGTCGCACTGCTTGATGATTTCAAGTCGACCGACAGAGCGATTCAATATGTGGACTTGCGCTATGACACTGGTGCTGCGGTGGGCTGGAAAGCTCCGGAAGTAGAAGCCAGTGACGAGAATACCTGAGAGTAGGTGGAATGAAACAAACAACTGACAGACCGCTGATTGTTGGATTGGATATCGGAACCTCCAAGGTTTCTGTTCTGGTCAGTGAGATTTTGCCTGACGGTGCGATCAATGTGCTGGGTGTGGGCTCTACGCCTTCACAAGGCATGGATAAAGGCGGTGTCAACGATCTTGAGTCTGTTGTTAAATCAGTGGAGCGTGCGGTTAACGACGCAGAGCTGATGTCTGATTGCAAGATTCGTTCAGTCTATCTGTCGCTATCAGGAAAGCATATTCATTGCCAGACCGAACGTGGTATGGGAACGATTTCCGATGAGGAGGTCACGCAGGATGACGTCGACATGGTGATTCACACGGCGAAGTCGGTGAAGATCAGTGACGAGCAGCGCGTGCTGCACGTTATCCCGCAGGAATACAAAATCGACTATCAGGAAGGGATTAAGAATCCTGTTGGTCTTTCCGGTGTGCGTATGGAAGCCAGCGTACACCTTATCACTTGCCACAATGATACTGCGCGAAATATCGAAAAAGCGGTGGAACGTTGTGGCCTGAAAGTGGACCAATTAATTTTCTCTGGTCTGGCGGCAAGCCATGCAGTCATCACTGCCGACGAGAGAGAGTTGGGGGTATGCGTCGTCGATATTGGCGGCGGAACCATGGACATTGCCGTATGGACTGGCGGCGCTTTGCGTCATGCAGCCGTGATTCCTTACGCTGGAAATGTCATCACCAGCGATATTGCTTATGCCTTCGGTACACCTCTTAGCGACGCTGAGAAAATCAAAGTGAAGCATGGGTGTGCGTTAAGCGAGTTGGTGAACAAAGATGCCAAGGTCAATGTGCCAAGCGTTGGAGGTCGTCCTTCTCGGAGCCTGCAGCGTCAAACACTGGCCGAAGTCATTGAACCGCGTTGCAGCGAATTGCTGGGGTTGGTGCAGCAAGAGTTGGAACGTGTTCAGGAACGTCTGCGCGGACAGGGTGTAAAACACCAATTGGCCGCAGGTATCGTCCTTACGGGCGGTGCTGCGCAAATGCATGGGCTGGTGGAATGCGCTGAGCGCGTCTTCCAGAACCAGGTACGCGTGGGGCTTCCTGATGGTGTGACAGGGCTGACTGACTATGTCAATGCAACCTATCACGCCACTGCAGTTGGGTTACTGCATTACGGCAAAGAAAACCTATTGAACGAATCGAGCGAGCCGGAGCCTAAAAGAACTGTATCAGGCATGTTCAGTAAACTTAGTGGCTGGCTTAAGAAAGAATTTTAAACCTGATGCGAACAGGAAAGACGGAGAGAACACATGTTTGAACCGATGATGGAAATGTCCAACGATGCAGTAATTAAAGTCGTTGGTGTTGGCGGCGGCGGTGGTAATGCAGTCGAGCACATGGTGCGTGAGTCAATTGAAGGGGTGGAGTTCATCACTGTCAATACTGATGCACAGGCTCTGCGCAAGACAGCGGTAAGCACCGTTATCCAAATTGGTGGCGATATCACAAAAGGTCTAGGTGCGGGTGCAAACCCACAGGTAGGCCGTGAATCTGCAATGGAAGATCGCGAAGCGATTAAAGCTGAGCTCGAAGGTGCCGATATGGTATTTATCGCAGCAGGCATGGGCGGTGGTACTGGTACCGGTGCAGCTCCTGTGATTGCTGAGGTAGCGAAAGAGCTGGGCATTCTGACCGTAGCGGTAGTGACCAAGCCATTCAGCTTCGAAGGTAAGAAGCGTATGGCGTTTGCAGAACAGGGTATCGAAGAGCTTTCCAAGCACGTCGATTCTCTGATCACTATCCCTAACGAGAAGTTGCTGAAAGTTTTGGGGCGCGGTATCACCTTGCTGGATGCGTTTGCGAAAGCAAATGATGTATTGCGTAACGCAGTACAGGGCATCGCAGAGCTGATCACCCGTCCTGGCCTTATCAACGTCGACTTTGCGGACGTCCGCACTGTGATGTCTGAAATGGGTCATGCCATGATGGGTAGCGGCGTAGCAACCGGTGAAGACCGTGCAGAAGAAGCGGCTGAAATGGCAATTTCAAGCCCACTGCTGGAAGATATTGATCTGGCAGGCGCACGTGGTGTTCTGGTGAACATTACGGCAGGTTTTGATATGCGACTGGATGAATTTGAAACTGTGGGCAACACTGTTAAAGCGTTCGCCTCAGATAACGCCACTGTGGTTATCGGTTCGTCCATGGATCCAGAAATGAGTGACGAACTTCGTGTGACTGTGGTCGCTACAGGTATTGGTAACGAGCGTAAGCCGGACATCACTTTGGTGCCAGGCACACAGCAAAAACCAGCACCGGTAGAAAATAAGGCACAACCTTTGCAAGAAACACCAAAGGCGGCAACGCCTGTGCAAGGTGGACGTCCTGCAGAACCGTCTGTTCAACCACAGACTTCTAACGTTGCACCGAAGCCGAAACAGGAACAAGACTACCTAGATATCCCTGCGTTTTTACGTAAACAAGCGGATTAACAATAGGCAGTGCTTGGTTTGTATACAGCAGCATGGTATCATGCTGCCCGTTTTGCCCTAGTGTGACACTGTAATGGGTGATTTGGGGCGCAAAAACAAGTATTCAGTTGGGAATGGCAGATGATTAGACAAAGAACATTAAAAACTATTGTTCAGACGACCGGAGTTGGTTTGCACTCTGGCCGTAAGGTCACCTTGATCCTGCGCCCGGCTGCAGCGAACACAGGCGTGATTTATCGCCGTACTGACCTGAACCCACCGGTAGATTTTCCGGCGGATCCAGCGTCTGTACGCGACACCATGCTGTGTACTGCACTGGTTAATGATGATGGCGTACGTATCTCTACCGTTGAGCACCTTAATGCTGCTCTGGCTGGTATGGGTATCGATAACGTGATTATCGAAGTAGATGCACCAGAGATTCCAATCATGGACGGCAGCGCTAGCCCGTTCATTTATCTGCTGCAATCTGCGGGTATTGAAACACTTAATGCGCCAAAACGTTTTGTACGCATTAAGAAACCTGTTCGCATCGAAGACGGCGACAAGTGGGCAGAGCTGCTGCCGTATGACGGCTTCCGCCTCGACTTCGCCATCGATTTCAATCACCCGGCAATTGAAGCTGAACAACAAAATCTGGTGTTGGACTTCTCTTCTCAGTCTTTCATCAAAGACATCAGCCGCGCACGTACTTTTGGCTTCATGCGTGATATCGAGTACCTCCAGTCGCGCAACCTGTGCCTGGGTGGTAGCTTTGATTGTGCAATCGTCCTTGATGATTACCGCATCCTGAACGAAGAAGGCCTACGTTTTGACAATGAGTTGGTGAAACACAAAGTATTGGATGCCATTGGTGACCTGTACATGTGCGGCCACAACATCATTGGTGAAATGCGCGCTTATAAGTCAGGCCATGCACTGAATAACCAGTTGCTGCGTGCAGTACTGGCTGATCAGGAAGCATGGGAATGGGCGACATTTGAAGATGAGCAGACGCTCCCAGTGACATTCGCACAACCAGGTATGGTTCTGGCGTAAGCAAAAGAACAACGAAAAAACCGAAGCCTTGGCTTCGGTTTTTTTATGGCTGCGGGAAGGTGATTAGTCTTCTCGGTTCGACATCGCTGCGATAGCTTCAAGCCGCTTTTTGACCTTATCTGGCGCGCTTTCCGCAATAGCCTTGAGATATTCTGCAGCCATTGGACTCAGTTTACGCCACTTTTTCTCCGCTTCTTTAGTCTCTTCCTTTCTGACAAGGTCAACAGCCAGCGCAGGGTTTACCTTAATCTCAATCGTCATTAGAGACGGGAGAGTGTCTCGTCGAAGCGCTGACATCAGGGTATGTCTGTCATAGTTGAGCCTAGTAGCCCATGAAGAAGAGCCGCATTCCAGAATCAAAATACCATCACGGTAATTCGCCACGCGGCATTGTTTTGCCGACTGGGCAGGAAGCAAAGCCTGAACCTGCTCATTAAGCTGGGAAAGTGCCATGGCTCGCTGACGCACCTGTCCGGTCAATGAGTTTTCCAGCAGCTCTTGGGCTGCTTGTGGTCGATGGTCTCGCATTGATGTCTGTTATCCCAAATTGGCTTAGTTAAAGAGTATCAATTCCTGGCTGTTCTCTCCATGTCATCGCTGCATAAACCTTGATATGGAGTAATAACTTTGCACCATAACTGAACATAAACTGCACTAAAAAGGTTCTAGTCAATGAACGGGTTCTAATTTTTGTCAACGAAAGTCGATGAACCCGCATTACAGGTGGGATGAGCGATAGATATGCCTTATTATAATCAGCCTTGAAGTACCTTAGCGTGATTAACTGATTCTCAGGCCTTGAAATCTGACTCCAAAGGCACCAGATCAACGCTATAACGCATCGTTAATTCTTCCGAAAGAATTTTGGCAGAGGGATATGCTGATTGTTCTCTGCCGCACTGGATCCAGGCTTTGGCCAATACGCTAAAGCGACAAAATGAGAGAAACGGCAAAGCCATGTTATCGAAACTAATTACCAAAGTAATCGGAAGCCGCAATGACCGCACACTGCGTCGCCTTCGCAAAGTTGTAAATGAAATCAATAACCTTGAACCGCAATTTGAAGCGCTCAGCGATGAAGAGCTGAAAGCCAAAACTGCTGAATATCGCCAACGTATCGAGCAAGGTGAATCACTGGACGCTATTCTGCCGGAAGCCTTTGCTACCGTGCGTGAAGCGTCTAAGCGTGTTTACGGCATGCGTCACTTCGACGTTCAGATGATTGGCGGCATGGTACTGAACAATGGCCAAATCGCAGAGATGCGTACCGGTGAAGGTAAAACCCTTACGGCTACCCTGCCAGCTTATCTGCACGCCCTGACGGGCAAAGGCGTTCACATCGTCACAGTGAATGACTATCTGGCGAAGCGTGATGCCGAAACCAACCGTCCGCTGTTTGAATTCCTGGATATGACAGTTGGCGTGAACGTGCCGAACATGCATCCGCAAGAGAAAAAGCAAGCCTACCTTGCAGACATTCTTTACGGAACGAACAACGAGTTTGGTTTCGATTACCTTCGCGACAACATGGCATTCCGTGCAGAAGACCGCGTTCAGCGCTCCCGCTACTTTGCAGTAGTGGATGAAGTTGACTCCATCCTTATCGATGAAGCGCGTACTCCTCTTATTATTTCTGGCCCTGCAGAAGACAGCTCTGATATGTACACCCGTATCAACGCGCTGATCCCACAGCTGGTTCGTCAGGACAAAGAAGACAGCGAAGAGTACCGTGGTGACGGCCACTTCACTGTTGACGAAAAAGGCAAGCAAGCTCACCTGACAGAAACCGGTCAGGAGTTTGTTGAAGAGCTGCTGAAGAAAAATGGCCTGATGGAAGAGCACGACACTCTGTACTCTCCAGCCAATATCACTTTGCTTCACCACATCAATGCCGCATTGCGTGCACATGTACTGTTTGAGAAAGACGTTGATTACATCGTGAAAGACGATGAAGTCATCATCGTTGACGAACACACAGGCCGTACTATGCCTGGCCGTCGTTGGTCTGAAGGTCTACACCAGGCTGTTGAAGCCAAAGAAGGCGTGAAGATCCAGAATGAAAACCAGACGCTGGCATCGATCACTTTCCAGAACTTCTTCCGTCTCTACGATCGTCTGTCAGGTATGACAGGTACCGCAGATACCGAAGCGTTCGAATTCCAGTCAATTTATGGTCTGGATACCGTGGTTATTCCAACCAACAAACCAATGGTCCGTGATGATATGGCGGATCAGGTTTACATGACTGAACGCGAGAAATTCAACGCGATCATCGAAGATATCAAAGAACGCAGCGAGAAGGGCCAGCCTTCACTGGTGGGTACGGTGTCGATTGAAAAATCAGAGCTGCTTTCGAATGCACTGAAGAAAGCGGGTGTTAAACACTCAGTACTGAACGCAAAATTCCACGCATCAGAAGCTGACATCGTTGCTGAAGCGGGTGCGCCGGGTGCAGTGACCATCGCCACCAACATGGCGGGTCGTGGTACTGATATCGTGTTGGGTGGTAGCTGGCAGACTGAAGTTGCTAAGCTGGAAAACCCATCAGAGCAACAAATTGACGACATCAAAGCGAAGTGGCGTGAGCGTCATGACGCAGTGAAAGCAGCGGGTGGCCTTCACATCATTGGTACCGAGCGTCACGAATCACGCCGTATCGATAACCAGCTACGTGGTCGTTCTGGTCGTCAGGGTGACCCAGGCTCAAGCCGTTTCTACCTGTCGATGGAAGATTCACTGATGCGTATCTTTGCTTCTGAACGTGTGTCGAACATGATGAAGAAGCTGGGTATGGAAGAAGGCGAAGCGATTGAGCACCCATGGGTGAACAAGGCGATTGAAAATGCCCAGCGCAAAGTCGAAGGCCGTAACTTCGATATTCGTAAGCAACTGCTGGAATTCGATGACGTCGCTAACGACCAGCGTAAGGTGGTTTACGAGCTACGTGATGAGCTGATGGAAAATACCGACATCAGCGAAATGATTGAGCAAAACCGTGAAGACATCGTCAATGCGGTGATTGATCAGTACATCCCGCCACAATCTCTGGAAGAGATGTGGGATATCGCAGGACTTGAAGGTCGCTTGAAAGCTGACTTCGACGTTGAACTTCCTCTGCAGCAGTGGTTGGACAACGACGACAAGTTGTATGAAGAGCAACTGCGTGAGCAGATCCTGAATAACATCGTTGATGTCTACAAATCGAAAGAAGCGGCAGTAGGTCCAGAAACCCTGCGTAACTTTGAAAAAGCGGTGATGCTGCAAACGCTGGATACGCTTTGGAAAGAGCATCTGGCGGCAATGGACCACCTGCGTCAGGGTATCCACCTGCGTGGTTATGCGCAGAAGAACCCGAAACAGGAATACAAGCGCGAATCGTTTGAACTGTTTGAAGGCCTGCTTGAGTCACTGAAATCAGATGTGATCATGACTCTTAGTAAAGTACGCGTTCAGCAGCCAGAAGAAGTGGATCGTATGGAAGAGCAGCGCCGAGCGCAGGCAGAAGCTGCAGCACGTCGCCAGCAAATGAACCATGCCGAAGCGGAAAACCAATTGGCTGATGGTGAATCACAAAGCGCTTCGTCAGAAACTGTGGTTCGTGATGGCCGTAAAGTAGGTCGTAACGAGCCTTGCCCTTGTGGTTCCGGCAAGAAGTTCAAGCAGTGCCACGGCAAGATTGACTAAGCTGAGGTGCTTAAAGAAAAGGCCGCTCAGCGGCCTTTTTTATGGAAGTGAGATAATTAAATGGAAAAGAAACGACTTCATATCGCTGCAGGGATCATTTTGAACCCTGAAGCCAATGCGATTTTCATCACCCAGCGTCCAGCTAAGGCACACAAAGGCGGCTTTTGGGAATTTGCCGGTGGTAAAGTCGAAGACGGTGAATCAGCCCTAGAAGCAGTGAAGCGAGAGCTTGAAGAAGAGGTGGGGATTACTGCCAAAACTGTTGAGCCGTTTATTTCACTGGCGCATGACTACCCTGATAAAGCGTTGGCTTTCGATTTCTTTCTTGTCAGAGAATTCGAAGGTAAACCTTTTGGTAAAGAAGGGCAGCCAGGGGAGTGGGTGGCTATCAGCGAGCTAGCAAACTACACCTTCCCCGAAGCGAATGATCCTGTGCTGGATAAAATCCGCGAGATACTGGGTTGAATGTTTCAGTGTGGAAAATGGGCTCCTAGGACCTAGGACCTAGGACCCTAGAAACCTGATCTTTAGTTATCTTCTGACCAGCCGTCACTGTCAGACATATCCGGTGCACCGGCAATACGCTTCTCTTCATCGGCCCATTCGCCAAGATCAATCAGTTGGCATTTCTTGCTACAAAATGGACGAAATGGGCTGACATCGCCCCAAACCACAGGAATGCCACATTGTGGGCAATTGACGATGGTTGGCTTTTCTTGACTCACAAAAACCTCATTAATTAACAAACTGCCAGAGATAAAGCCATCATGTCTGGGACAGGCTGACTCTCATCAAATGGCATAAAACGGATAGCAAAACGCGACTTGTGACCGGATACCAGCGGGAAGGCATTGTATTCGGTAGAGAGCTGAATGCGCAGCAAGCTTGCACCTTCCACATCCTGCTGATAAAACCCATTCACCACTGTGCAAGGCTGAAGGCCAGCACTACCGCGGGTCAGACGCAGCCAGAAGCTTAGCGCGTCTTCGAGCGGAGCCAGAGTCTGCTTCCATTGCTCAGCATTAGACTGCTTGTGTGCCAACGGCAGATTCAGCCAGTGGTGCAGAGACGGCAAATCAAAACTGCAGGTACCACCTGGTATCGAAAAGCGCTGGCGGATAGATGACAGAAACTTATCTTCACGAAGCTTCTGGCCAAGGCGCGAACCCTGCAGCAATGCTTGTTGGATCTGGCGGCTTTCAAGCAATAGCGCTTTTAACTGTTCAGTATCGACATTTGGCACATCGAGCCAGGTTTCGAGCTTGGCACGTTGTTTTTCTAAATCCTTGGCAAGGTCGCCCTTCACCTGTACCTGCTCAAGAATCTCAACCAAGTCGAACAGGCTGCGAAAAAAGACGCGCCACTGACCGTCATCAGTCAGTGTGGAAGATTGGTTGATTTGATCGAGAAGATACTCAAGACGCAGGTATACACGAACCTGCTCAGTCAGGGGATGCTCGTAAAGGGTGTCACTGCTCATCTTGCTTCCCGTTTATTGCGCCACCAGAGCGAGATACTGGTGGTGCAGTGTTTCAATCTGTTCTGACAGCGGTTTGCTGTCATTTTCATTAAAGATGATATCGTCAGCGGCTTCGAGTCGCTGTTGACGAGTAGCCTGCGCGGCGAGAATATTTTTGACCTGCTCTTCTGGCACTTGGTCCCGTTGGGTAGTCCGGGTCACCTGCGTGGCTTCGCTGACATCGACAACCAGCACACGCTGGCAAAGCGATTGAAGACCGTTTTCCACTAAAAGGGGAATGACCAGCAGGCAATATGGTGACGTGGCCTGAGCGGTTTGGGTAATCATCTCTTGTCTGATTTTGGGATGCAACAGACCATTGAGCCATTCCTTGTCTTCTGGATGAGAGAAAACATGCTCGCGCAGCGCGCCGCGGTTCAGCGTGCCGTCGTCATTGAGCATGGAAGCACCGAATTTTTCCGCAATAGCTTTTAATCCCTCAGAGCCAGGCTCGACCACTTGTCTGGCAATCACATCGGCATCAATCACTTCAATGCCTTTTTCCGCGAACAGGTTGGCAACCGTGGTTTTTCCACTGCCAATGCCGCCTGTAACGCCTACCACGTATGCCATGAATCAGTAACCCAGATAAGAAGTTAAGTACCAGTCGATGATCTTATTGCCCCATAGCAAACTGATCCACCCCGCAATCGCGAGATACGGGCCAAATGAGAAAGGTGTTTCTTTTCCGGTGCCTTTGACACGCATCATAATGATGCCGCCAATCGCACCGACAAACGAGGCCATCAGCACCACCATCGGCAGCGCTTGCCAGCCAAGCCAAGCGCCAAGAGCCGCTAAGAGTTTAAAATCACCATATCCCATTCCTTCTTTGCCTGTCAGGATCTTAAACAGTTGGAATACAGTCCAAAGGGAGAGATAACCCGCCATTGCACCGATAACTGAATCTTGCAGCGACACCGGAGAAACGCCAACAAGCGCGAGCAAAAGACCTGCCCACATCAGAGGAAGTGTCATTTGATCTGGCAGCAGCATGGTGTCGAGGTCGATAAAGCAAAGGGCGACAAGTGTGAAAGTCGCGCCAATGACTGCTAATGACCAATACCCAGTCAAGGTGAACGCCACAAAACCTGAGAGGACTGCTGTCAGGATTTCGATGAGAGGATAGCGAACGCTGATTTTAGTTTTGCACGAGCGGCATTTACCGCCAAGGATCAGCCAGCTCAACACAGGAATATTGTCGATAGCGCGAACTGGCGCTTGGCAAGATGGGCAGTGAGAGCGTGGCAAGCTCAGGTTAAAGACATCGCTGTCTTTTGGTGCTGGCATGTCATCAGGAAAGCACTCATGGCACTCCTGTCGCCACTGGCTTTCCATCATTTTTGGAAAGCGGTAAATCACCACATTGAGAAAACTGCCCACGATCAGGCCAAACAGCGAGGCGAGAAAAACATAAAGACCCGGAGAGTCAAAAAGCCAGTCCATCAATCAATCCTGTGTAAACGGTGGTAGGGTCTGTTGACCTTTGGTGGTTGACCATCATCAAAGGTCAACAGACACTGGGTATGATAACGACTTGTGCCGCTTCGCTCCATGTGAAATGAAGCAGTTAGCGGCACAAAACAGAGAAGGGTCGGAAGCCTAGCCCATTACACTCATCAGGTTGAACATCGGAAGATACATCGCTACCACCAGTGAGCCGATAAGCAGGCCCAAAGTGACAATGATCATCGGCTCCAGAATCTTACCGAGATTGTCGACCGTGTTATCCACGTCGGCTTCATAGATGCCGGCAACCTTGTTCAGCATGTCATCGAGCGCACCAGACTCTTCCCCGATCATTACCATCTGGATCATCATGTCTGGGAACTCTCCGGTTTCCTTGATGGAGCGGTGAAGTGGGCGGCCACCAGACGTTTGCTTATGTACTTCCTCAATGACTTTTTTAAAGTGGCTGTTATTGGCGGTTTTCCCTGCGGCAGATAACCCATTGAGGAGAGGAATACCCGCACTAAACGTGGTCGCCAACGTACGGGTAAAACGAGAAATGGTGGCTTTGGTCAATACATCCCCAATCACAGGAATATGCAGTGATAACTTGCTGACTTTAAGGCGGAAACTGTAGCTTTTATTCACGCAGCCCTTAAAGGCTGCAACAGCCAGAATGAGCGCAACCAGCATATAAAGCCCGTAGTCCCGAATCCCATCTGACACGTTTAACACCTTTTGGGTAAAC
This sequence comes from Grimontia sp. AD028, assembly GCF_000973155.1. Classification (NCBI taxonomy): domain Bacteria; kingdom Pseudomonadati; phylum Pseudomonadota; class Gammaproteobacteria; order Vibrionales; family Vibrionaceae; genus Grimontia; species Grimontia sp. AD028. The sequence goes on from NZ_LASY01000057.1 coordinate 29,487, forward strand.
CAAGGTAGTTCTGCCCCGAATGAAGAAAACACATCTTTGAAAGTTGGGATGACGAAGATCAGCATGCCGATGGTCACGGCTATCGCGATAACGCAGACTATCGAAGGATAGATCATGGCTTTCACCACCTTCGCCCTCGTTTCCTCGCTCTTTTCACGATAGACACAAATACGCGCAAAGATTTGCTCCAATCGACCGGTTTGTTCACCGGTGGCAACCAAATCGCAGTAAAACTGGTCAAAAAGAGGTGAGCTCGCTTTCATCGATTGCGCCAGTGAGGAGCCCGCTTCAATGTGGCTGTAAATCTGGCTGATGATCAGCTTCATTTCCGCTTTCTTCGCGCTGGCTTTTAGCAGTCTCAGCGTTTCTCCCAGTGGCACACCCGCTTCCAGCATGGTTGCCATTTGGCGCGAAAACAGGGTGATATCTTTCGCCGTCGCCGAGTTTCTGCGACGAACCCAGGAGGACGGCGAACGCTTTTTGATTTTCTCCAAGCGGATGTGTTGTTCCTGAAGGGCTTGTCTGGCTTCTTGCTCTGAAAATGCCAGCGTTTGACCTTTTACTTTGGCGCCTTTGGAGGTGACGCCGCGCCACTGATAAGAGAAAAGTTTATTGGGACTGGTGGCCATGATATTTCCTTTTACAGACTGATCACGCGTTGCAGTTCTGCAAGGCTGGTGATGCCTTCATTGAGTTTTTCGATTCCAGATAATTGCAGCGTTAACATGCCATTGCCCATGGCAAGGGTTTCAATGCGGGAAGCTGACGCGCCGTTACCGATGGCTTCTGCCAAATCTCTGCTAACTGGCATGACTTCATAAATACCCACACGCCCCAAATAGCCATGGTTGCAGTGATCGCACCCTTCCGGTGAGGCTTGATAAACAAGCTCAGGTTTGAGCGAAGGATAGTGTTGAGTCAATGCCGTGAGGTGATGGTCATCATCATCATGCGGCACTTTACAATGTGGACAAAGACGACGGCCCAAGCGCTGGGCGATAATCAAGGTGAGTGAAGCGGCCAGGTTGTAGGCAGCAACGCCCATGTTTGCCAAACGGGTGACACTTTCTGCGGCAGAGTTGGTGTGCAAAGTCGATAGCACCAGGTGACCGGTTTGTGCCGCTTTGATACCAATTTCAGCGGTTTCTAAATCACGTATCTCGCCGACCATCACCACATCAGGATCCTGACGGAGAAAGGCGCGCAATGCCTTGGTAAAGTCCAACCCGATATCGTTATTGATGTTGACCTGATTGATCCCGGGCAGGTTGATTTCAACCGGGTCTTCTGCGGTGGAGATATTTCGATCAGCGGTATTGAGATACTTCAGGCCGGTATACAAAGAAACGGTTTTTCCGCTCCCTGTAGGACCTGTCATCAAGATCATCCCTTGTGGGCGATTCAGCGCATTTAAATAATCTTGTTTTTGCTGGGCGTTATAACCGAGGGAGTCGATATCCAGTGCGACACTGCCACCATCCAAGATCCGCAGTACCACCTTTTCGCCCCAAAGCGTTGGCAGAGTAGAGACCCGCATATCGATGGATTTCTCTTCCGAAAGGTTCAGCTTAATCCGTCCGTCTTGTGGAAGACGGCGTTCAGCGATGTTCAGCTTGGCGATGATTTTTAACCGTGTCGAAAGACGGCGCGAGATCCCCACAGGTGGCGTGCTGTGGGTTTGTAAAATACCGTCCAAACGGAAACGGATTTGGTAGCTTTGCTCGAAAGGTTCGAAATGGATATCAGAAGCTTGTTTACGGACAGCATCCATCAGGACTTGTTGAATGTAACGGCTGACGGGGGCATCGTCAGAAAACAGATCTTCGTTCTCAGCAATGTCATCCATGCTGTTACTCAGCGCCTCTAACTCAGAGTCTGTCACACTGTTGGTTCGAATTCTCTCCGTGACATTCTTACCATAAAGCCGTCGAATCGCCCCTTCAATTTGGGCATGTTCCAAGAGTACGGGATTAACGGAATGGCCCGTGGAAAACTGGAAATCGTCCTGAATATCAATGCGGGTGGGGTCGCTAACCCCTAAAAGCAGTTGCTGGTTGCGAATTTCTAAAGGGAGGCATTGGGAAGAGAGCACCAAATCTTTTTGGTTCAGTGTCGTGTTGGTGGCTTCCCAAGGATAGTGTTTGATGTCCTGCAGAGGCTCACCAAAAACCTCAGAGACGGCTTTCGCCAGCTCTTCACTGGATAGGATTTTTAAAGCGAGCAAAGCCGAAGGTGTGCTCACACCTTCGGCTTTGATTTTTGCTGTGACTTCTTGTTCTTGCGCCGAGGAAAGGAATTCATCTCGGCGCAGGGCGACAGCAAGGTTAGATTTCATTAACTACCCGGCGTTGCAGCGGTTGCGTTACAACCTTTAACTTCTACACCGGAAATGTCTGCTTCCATTGAGCAACTCCAAATCACATCGCTGCGCGTGTAAGTGATTTTCTTACCAGGAAATGAAACATTCGCGCCCATCGTGAATACTAAAGTATTGGAATCCGTAGGTGAGGTAATGTTACCAAGTTCGCCAACAGAATAAGTTCCTCCAGTCTGACCGAGGCCTCCGTCCGCGGCACTGGCTGTGATGAAAGTCTGAAGGGTGTTCGAACCTTTATCAGATAAATGCTCTTCTGCTTTTGTTAGTAAGGTTTTTACTGAGGCTACGGCAGCTGCTACATCTGATTGACGTTTATATTCTGAGTAAGCTGGCACAGCAATCGCCGTCAGTGCACCAATAATCCCAACCACAATCAGAAGCTCAATTAAGCTAAAACCCTTTTGCTTTTTCATGTCCATTACTCTCCGATGAATTTATATACGCAACTGTGCGCTTAAAGTGGTTCCAAGATACGGCGGATGGAGAGGGGAAAACAGCAGATAAAATTCGGGTTTCGAGTGGTGGATTGTCTTTTCTGTAATTGACCTGTTAATCAATTACTTTAATGTGAAGCGCGAAATAAAAAAGCAGGCGTTATGCCTGCTTCTATCAATTAATCTATTGATATTAATAGATTACTTAAGGCGCATGGATAAATCCATGGCGCGAATATGTTTGGTCAGTGCTCCGACTGAAATGTAGTCCACACCTGTTTCTGCATACTCGCGGATGGTTTTAAGGGTAACATTGCCGGAAACCTCCAGCGCGACTTTCCCTTTGTTGAGCTCCACAGCTTGGCGCATCATTTCGGTGGTGAAGTTATCAAGCATCACGATGTCTGCTCCTGCATCAATCGCCTGCTGCAGCTCATCTAACGATTCAGTTTCCACTTCAACTGGCTTGCCTGGGTTTAACTTCTTAGCCGTTTCTACCGCACCTTGAATACCGCCGCACGCAATGATGTGGTTTTCTTTAATCAGGTAGGCATCGTAAACACCGATGCGGTGATTAAAGCCGCCGCCGCAGAAAACGGCATATTTCAGCGCGTTGCGAAGCCCTGGAATGGTTTTACGGGTGTCCAGTAGGCGGGTTTGCGTACCAGCAATTTTCGCTACATAGCGGGCAGTTTCTGTTGCGCAGCCAGAGAGTGTCTGGATAAAGTTCATCGCGTTGCGTTCGCCCGTAAGCAGAGTGCGGGCTGGGCCTTTCAGTTCGCAAAGCACCTGATTCGGCTCGACCTTATCACCGTCTTCCACTTTCCAGTCGATAATGACTGTGCTGCCAAGCTGGCGGAAAACTTCATCAGCGAATGCTCGGCCGCAAAATACACCAGCCTCACGGGTGATGATGGTGGCTTCACCTTGGGTGTCGGCAGCAATCAAGCTGGCTGTAATATCATTGTCCGCATTAATCTCACCGCCCAAGTCTTCTTTCAAGGTATCGGTAACGCAGCGAACCACATCTTCTTCAAGGTGTGTTTTGAGATAGGCGATACGGCTTTGGCTATCGTGGACGCGTGAAGTATTTGAAAGATCGGACATGGTGGTTCCATCACAGTGAGTTCGGTTTAATACAGGTTGGCCCTGAGTGATGGATGCAAGTTTACCGTCGGCAGGGGAAATTTGCGAGGTAAGAGGTGAGTTCTCTGTATGTCGATTCGTTAGAAAGTTGTGCCTGTTTTGGCGGATGACGAGTTAAAATAGTCAAAGACCTGTTTCTTGTTTGCTGTTTTTGGCGAGTTTTCAATGTTAACCATCACCAATCATTTGTTGGATAGTGCCAGTTATGTTCCTTCACCTCACTTTAACGAGCGCCCGGTCGAGGAAGACATTTCGCTGCTGGTGGTACATAACATCAGCTTGCCGCCGGGTGAATTTGGTGGGAGCTATATCGAAGATTTCTTTCAGGGAAAACTCACCTCTACAGCGCATCCCTTCTTTGATGAAATCCGCAATGTTCAGGTCTCAGCCCATTGCCTGATAAAACGTGATGGCAGGGTGGTGCAATTTGTTCCTTTCAATCAACGAGCTTGGCATGCTGGGGTGTCATCATTTGAAGGCCGTGAGCAGTGCAATGATTTTTCGATTGGTATTGAGCTTGAAGGGACAGATGACTTGCCATACACAGAAGCGCAGTACGTTTCATTAGCGGATATATCTCGCGCCATCATGAAGCACTATCCCGCAATTACTCCTGAGCGTATTTCTGGCCATGAGAACATTGCACCAGGAAGAAAAACCGACCCCGGTCAGGCATTTCATTGGAAGAAGTTTAAAGCGCTCCTCTAGGTCAAAAAGTGGGGGGAATGTGCGTAAAGGTGTGTTGACGATTTGCTACACCACCTGAAACGACTTTGAGACTGAGCGCACAGAATTCCAACCGTGACCAAAATAATTGGTCTGACCATTACATCTCCATTGATTAATAAATGCGCGACATCTAATTGTAACTTCTATGACTTAAATCAAGTTTACGGTGGACACTAAAGCCGCATTCTGGTAACTTTTTATGTGTTTGGTAATTGGTCTTACCAATTTACAAGGCCAGGAAATGGGATAGGACGCGCAGGAACTCCGGCGCCAAATAAATAATAAAACGATGGCTATACAACGGATTCGTCAACCCAAACTATCTGACGTTATTGAGAAAGAGCTTGAAAGCCTAATTCTGGAAGGAACCCTCTCGCCCGGGCAAAAACTGCCGCCAGAGCGCGAGTTGGCGAAACAATTTGATGTTTCCCGCCCCTCCGTCCGAGAAGCAATTCAGCGATTAGAAGCCAAAAAACTCCTTAATAGAAAACAAGGTGGTGGCACCTTTGTGAGTGAGCGCTTGTGGCAGCGTTTCTCAGAGCCTTTGATTGGTCTTTTGGCTGACCACCCTGAAAGCCAGCTTGATTTGCTGGAATCCCGTCATGCGCTGGAAGGTATCTCCTCCTATTTCGCTGCGTTACGTGGAACTGATGAAGATTTAAAGCGAGTGTGTGCATGCCACGACAGCATTCGCGAAGCCCAGCAGCTTGGTGATTTAAAAGCTGAAGCCGCCGCCGTTATGAAATACCTGATTGCCGTTACCGAGGCATCACATAACGTGGTCCTGCTGCATATCATGCGCAGTCTGGCGCCATTGCTGGAGCAAAACATTTTGCAAAACTTTGAGTTACTGAACCGACGTGAAGATGTCGTCGCGAAGGTAACCAAGCACAGAGCCAATATTGTTCAGGCGATTACCGCTGGTGAGCCGGAAAAAGCCCGCCAGGCATCGCATGCACATTTGGCCTTTATCGAGGAAACCCTGCTGGATCTGGGCCGTGAGGAGAGTCGAATTGAACGCTCTCTCCGCCGGATACAGCAACGCAAGGACGAGTTGGAATAGCGGATCCCGACAGCTTTGAGGAGTTGTCAGGAACCGTTTTTTCAGCTGCGACAACATTAGTTTTGTACGAGTCAATCAACGAAAGGATAGATCGCCATGTCTGAAGTCATGAAAAATGACGTGGACGCACTAGAGACCCAAGAGTGGCTAGCAGCTCTTGAATCAGTCGTTCGTGAAGAAGGTGTAGAACGTGCCCAGTTCCTGCTTGAGCAAGTTATGGAAAAGGCGCGCCTTGACGGTGTTGATATGCCAACTGGCATCACCACCAACTATGTGAATACCATCCCAGCAGACAAAGAGCCTGCATACCCGGGTGATGTAAACCTGGAACGTCGTATTCGTTCTATCATTCGTTGGAACGCGATCATGATCGTGTTGCGCGCATCTAAGAAAGATCTGGAACTGGGCGGCCACATGGCGTCTTTCCAATCTTCAGCTGCATTCTACGAGACCTGTTTCAACCATTTCTTCCGCGCACCTAACGAGGTGGACGGTGGTGATCTGGTTTACTACCAAGGTCATATTTCACCGGGTATCTACTCGCGTGCATTCGTTGAAGGTCGTCTGACTGAAGAGCAACTGGATAACTTCCGTCAGGAAGTAGACGGTAAAGGTATCTCTTCTTACCCACACCCTAAACTGATGCCTGAGTTCTGGCAGTTCCCAACTGTATCTATGGGTCTGGGTCCAATCTCTGCTATCTACCAAGCTCGTTTCCTGAAGTACCTGAACGGTCGTGGTCTGAAAGACACTACCAACCAGCGCGTATACGCATTCCTGGGTGATGGTGAGATGGATGAGCCAGAATCACGCGGCGCGATTTCTTTCGCAGCTCGTGAGAAGCTGGATAACCTGTGCTTCCTGATCAACTGTAACCTGCAGCGTCTGGACGGCCCAGTAATGGGTAACGGCAAGATCATCCAAGAACTGGAAGGTCTGTTCAAAGGTGCTGGCTGGAACGTGGTTAAGGTTGTTTGGGGTAGCGGTTGGGACAAACTGCTGGCGAAAGACACCACCGGTAAACTGCTGCAACTGATGAATGAAACCGTTGACGGTGACTACCAGACGTTCAAAGCAAAAGACGGTGCTTACGTTCGTAAACACTTCTTCGGCAAATACCCAGAGACTGCAGCACTGGTTGCTGACATGACTGACGAAGAGATCTTCGCGCTGAAGCGTGGTGGTCACGAGCCGTCGAAGCTGTACGCTGCATTCAAGAGCGCACAAGAAACTTCAGACCGCCCAACAGTAATCCTGGCTAAGACCGTTAAAGGTTACGGCATGGGTGAAGCGGCTGAAGGTAAGAACATTGCGCACCAGGTTAAGAAAATGGATATGACCCATGTTCTGCACCTGCGTGACCGCCTGGGTCTGCAAGATCTGCTGTCTGACGAAGACGTTGCTGCACTGCCTTACCTGAAACTGGAAGAAGGTTCAGCGGAGCACCAGTACCTGCACGCTCGTCGTCAAGCGCTGAAAGGTTACACGCCTAAGCGTCTGCCTAACTTCACTGAAGAATTGACTCTGCCACAGCTGGACGCGTTCCAACCTCTGCTGGAAGAGCAAAAGCGTGACATTTCTACCACCATGGCTTTCGTACGTGCACTGAACGTGCTGCTGAAAGACAAAGGCGTGGGCAAGAACATCGTTCCAATTATTGCGGACGAAGCGCGTACCTTTGGTATGGAAGGTCTGTTCCGTCAAATCGGTATCTACAACCCGCACGGCCAGAACTACACCCCACAAGACCGCGACATCGTTTCTTACTACAAAGAAGCAACGTCAGGTCAGGTACTGCAAGAAGGTATCAACGAACTGGGTGCAATGTCTTCATGGGTTGCTGCGGCAACGTCATACAGCACCAACGATCTGCCAATGATCCCGTTCTACATCTACTACTCAATGTTCGGCTTCCAACGTGTTGGCGACATGGCGTGGATGGCTGGCGACCAACAAGCACGTGGCTTCCTGCTGGGTGCAACTGCAGGTCGTACAACGCTGAACGGTGAAGGTCTTCAGCACGAAGATGGTCACTCACACATCATGGCGGGTACGGTTCCTAACTGTATTTCTTACGACCCAACTTTCGCTTACGAAGTTGCAGTGATCATGCAAGACGGTATCCGTCGCATGTACGGTCCAGAGCAAGAGAACGTGTTCTACTACCTGACGCTGATGAACGAAAACTACGCGCAGCCAGCAATGCCAGAAGGCGCTGAAGAAGGTATCCGTAAGGGTATCTACAAGCTGGAAGCTTATGCGGGTGACAAAGCGAAAGTTCAGCTGATGGGCTCAGGTACCATCCTGAACGAAGTACGTGCAGCGGCTGACATCCTGAGCAAAGATTACGGCATCGCATCTGACGTATTCAGCGTGACGTCTTTCAACGAACTGGCACGTGATGGCCAGGCGTGTGATCGTCAGAACATGCTGAACCCAATGGCAGACGCGCAAGTCCCATACATTGCACAAGTGATGGGTACTGAGCCTGCTATCGTTGCGACTGACTACATGAAGAACTACGCGGACCAAGTTCGTGCGTTCATTCCTGCTGAGTCTTACCGCGTGCTGGGTACTGACGGCTTCGGTCGTTCAGACAGCCGTGAGAACCTGCGTCGTCACTTCGAAGTTAACGCTGGCTACGTAGTCGTTGCTGCGCTGACTGAACTGGCGAAGCGTGGTGACATCGAGAAATCAGTGGTTGTTGAAGCCATTGAGAAGTTCGGTATCGACACTCAGAAAGTGAACCCACTGTACGCGTAAGAGGCATATATCAAATGGCAATCGAAATTAACGTACCAGACATCGGTGCCGATGAGGTTGAAGTTACTGAGATCCTCGTTAGCGTTGGTGACAAAGTTGAAGAAGATCAGTCGCTGATCACCGTTGAAGGTGACAAGGCGTCGATGGAAGTACCTGCATCACAGGCCGGTGTGGTTAAAGAAATCAAAATCGCAGAAGGCGACAAAGTTTCTACCGGCTCTTTGATCATGATTTTCGAAGCCGAAGGTGCAGCTGAAGCTGCACCTGCTCCTGCAGCAGAAGCCGCTCCAGCAGCGGTACCTGCTCCAGCAGCAGCGGCTGAACTGAAAGAAGTTCACGTACCGGATATCGGTGGCGACGAAGTAGAAGTCACTGAAATCATGGTAGCGGTTGGCGACAGCATTGAAGAAGAGCAATCTCTGATCACTGTTGAAGGCGACAAAGCATCAATGGAAGTACCAGCTCCTTTCGCTGGTGTTCTGAAAGAAATCAAAGTAGCAGCGGGTGACAAAGTGTCTACCGGTTCACTGATCATGGTTTTCGAAACTGCAGGTTCAGGCGCAGCAGCACCAGTTGCAGCGGCTCCAGCAGCAGAAGCTCCTGCGGCAGCACCAGTCGCTGGCGGCGTGAAAGAAGTTCACGTTCCAGATATCGGTGGTGACGAAGTCGAAGTGACCGAAATCATGGTAGCAATCGGTGACAGTATCGAAGAAGAGCAGTCACTGATCACTGTTGAAGGTGACAAGGCTTCTATGGAAGTTCCTGCACCATTCGCAGGTGTACTGAAAGAAATCAAAGTAGCAGCAGGCGACAAAGTGTCTACTGGCTCGCTGATCATGGTCTTTGAAGTGGCTGGTGCAGCACCTGCACCAGCGGCGGCAGCGCCAGCGACATCTGCTCCTGCAGCGGCTCCTGCGGCGGCACCTGCAGTAGCTTCTACGCCAGCAGCAGCTGGTGACTTCCAGGAAAACAATGAGTACGCACACGCGTCTCCAGTTGTTCGTCGTCTGGCTCGTGAGTTTGGCGTTAACCTGGCGAAAGTGAAAGGTACTGGTCGTAAGAGCCGTATCCTGAAAGAAGACGTTCAGAACTATGTGAAAGATGCGCTTAAGCGTCTGGAATCTGGTGTGGCGGCTTCTGCTTCTGGTAAAGGTGATGGCGCAGCATTGGGTCTTCTGCCTTGGCCGAAAGTTGATTTCAGCAAGTTCGGTGAAACTGAGGTTCAACCTCTGTCTCGCATCAAGAAGATTTCTGGCGCGAACCTGCACCGTAACTGGGTAATGATCCCTCATGTGACTCAGTGGGACAATGCTGATATCACTGAGCTGGAAGCATTCCGTAAAGAACAAAATGCTATCGAAGCGAAGAAAGACACTGGCATGAAGATCACCCCACTGGTGTTCATCATGAAAGCTGTTGCGAAAGCGCTAGAAGCATTCCCAACGTTCAACTCTTCGCTGTCTGAAGACGGTGAGAGTCTGATCTTGAAGAAATTCGTTAACGTTGGTATCGCAGTAGACACGCCAAACGGCCTTGTTGTCCCAGTCTTCAAAGATGTGAACAAGAAAGGTATCTATGAGCTGTCTTCTGAGCTGATGGAAGTATCGAAGAAAGCACGTGCTGGCAAGCTGACCGCAGCTGACATGCAAGGTGGCTGTTTCACTATTTCCAGCCTGGGTGGCATCGGTGGTACTGCATTCACGCCAATCGTGAACGCACCTGAAGTTGCAATCCTGGGTGTGTCTAAGTCAGAAATGAAACCTGTATGGAACGGCAAAGAATTTGCGCCTCGCCTGCAGCTGCCATTGTCTCTATCTTATGATCACCGCGTTATCGACGGTGCAGACGGTGCACGTTTCATTACTTACCTGAACGAGTGTCTGTCAGACATTCGCCGTCTGGTACTGTAAGGCAATACTCCCCCGATCAGCGTTTGTCTGCATATGGCGAACGCTGATTTGATGTACAGCTCACAGGCTATAGGTTTTTATTTTTCAGCTTTTTAACAGGGCTGTAAACTGTCAGGCCAAATGCGAGGCTAGATGTACCGCGCAGTGAAACAAATGGTCCAAGATAATAAAACTCTTAGTCAGGGATATAAGACTACAACGAGGTCAGAATGAGTAAAGAAATCAAAGCCCAAGTCGTCGTACTGGGTTCGGGTCCTGCAGGTTATTCAGCGGCGTTTCGCTGTGCAGACCTGGGTCTGGACACCGTTCTGGTAGAAAAATACAGCACGCTGGGTGGTGTGTGTCTGAACGTGGGTTGTATCCCATCGAAAGCACTGCTGCACGTAGCGAAAGTTATCGAAGAAGCAAAAGCGATGGCTGACCACGGCGTTGTATTTGGTGAACCAACTACAGACATCAGCAAGATCCGCGTATGGAAAGAGAAAGTTGTTAACCAACTGACTGGCGGTCTTGGCGGCATGGCTAAGATGCGTAAAGTGAACGTGGTTAATGGCTACGGTAAGTTTACCGGTCCTAACACCATAGTGGTTGAAGGTGCAGATGGCGCGACCACTGTTAATTTTGACAACGCAATCATCGCTGCGGGTTCTCGCCCAATCGAACTGCCATTTATCCCGCATGAAGACCCACGTATCTGGGACTCTACCGATGCACTGGAACTGAAAGAAGTTCCAGAGAAAATGCTGGTTATGGGTGGCGGTATCATCGGTCTGGAGATGGGTACTGTTTATCACTCGCTGGGTTCTCAAATCGACGTGGTTGAGATGTTCGACCAAGTTATCCCAGCAGCAGATAAAGACATCGTTAAAGTCTTCACCAAGCGCATCAGCAAGAAGTTCAACCTGATGCTGGAAACCAAAGTGACTGCGGTTGAAGCGAAGGAAGACGGCATCTATGTAACGATGGAAGGCAAGAAAGCACCGGCTGAGCCGACTCGTTACGATGCAGTACTGGTTGCTATCGGCCGTGTACCTAACGGTAAACTGCTGGACGCTGAGAAATCTGGCGTTGAAGTTGATGAGCGTGGCTTCATCAACGTTGATAAGCAAATGCGTACTAACGTACCGCACATCTACGCGATCGGTGACATCGTAGGTCAGCCAATGCTGGCTCACAAAGGTGTTCATGAAGGTCACGTAGCAGCTGAAGTTATCGCTGGTAAGAAGCACTACTTCGACCCGAAAGTGATTCCATCTATTGCGTACACTGAGCCAGAAGTGGCTTGGGTTGGTCTGACTGAGAAAGAAGCGAAAGCACAAGGCATCAACTACGAAGTTGCTACCTTCCCATGGGCTGCATCTGGCCGTGCAATCGCGTCTGACTGCTCAGACGGTATGACGAAGATGATCTTCGACAAAGACACTCACCGTGTTATCGGTGGTGCGATTGTTGGTACCAACGGCGGCGAACTGCTGGGCGAAATCGGTCTGGCTATCGAGATGGGTTGTGATGCTGAAGACATCGCACTGACCATTCACGCTCACCCGACTCTGCACGAGTCTGTTGGTCTGGCTGCGGAAGTGTTTGAAGGTACGATTACTGACCTGCCAAACGCGAAAGCGGTGAAGAAGAAAAAATAATTTCTGATTCTTGAATTGAAGAGCGTCTCTTAGGAGGCGCTTTTTTTATTCTTAGTGAACAGTAACATAAGCTTTGTGTTGATATTACTATGCACCTGTAACAACTTGATGTTAGTCCTTTTTGAACCAGCCTTGAACTTTTTAAAAGGTCAGTGTACTTTTATTTCGATTAGGTCAAAGAAGTGTTTGATAATGTTTCTGAATAATTGAAAAAACGCATAATATTGCGGACATTGATCGTGTGCTTGTCTGATTTAGCGTAAGCCTTTTGGCTCCCCTTTTTGACAGAGTTGTGTTCAATACAGCTTTTCTGTCAGCCCTACTTTTTGCTTTATCAACAATATCTATCAACCGTTTTTGCAGTTTGAGGTCCCCATGTTTGCGTTTAGCCAACTCTCGTTCAAGACCAAGCTATTTATACCGCTTGCGTTTGTCAGTACCATTTTTACCGGCGTCCTAGTGGCGTCCTATCAGACATTTGAAAGGCAAATTACGCTCAACGAAGAGCTTAATGGGCAGCTTCAACCCACATTCACTGACATCGAAGATGCTTATCGAGATCTTTACCAATCAATGGGAAGCTTAGAAGGCTTACTGGCGCGAGGCGTATCGCCAGAAACCGTTAAATCGCAACAGTTTGAATTTTTTGAAAATGCTCCGCTAGCAGTAAAGCGGATGCAGTCATTCCAATCTTTGATTGATTTGGGCATTGTTGATCGTTCCTTACAGGCAGTGCTCAATCGGCTAACGCAGAATACAGAGCGTTGGCTAGATGAGCTTGAGTTGCTCATCAGTGATCCTTCAACAGTAAAAGCGCGCTATGCCCAACAGCACCAAGCGCTTTCAAGTGACTTCGCAAGCCTTCGTAATGACATAAAAATCCTTGAAAAAGCGATTGAATCAGCAAGCAAACGCGTATCCGGCGAGATTGCTGCGTCCACGATCAGTGCTGAGCGTTTGATTGTTGGTGGCACGCTCGCTGCGCTTATTCTGGCTCTGGTTGGCGGTGTAGTGCTGTCGCGAATGCTGATGAAACCTATCAATGAAATGTTGGAAGCACTGAGAAATATTGCCTCAGGAGACGGCGACCTGACTCAGCGACTGTCGGTGCAATCGCAGGATGAGATTGGACAACTTGGCAACGCATTTAACGAATTTGTCAGCAAGATACAAACCAGTATTAAGCAGGTTGTTGATGCTTCTCATGATGTCCGTGCTCAAACAGAGCAGATTGAAACGGCGATGCGAAGCAGCGTGACGCAAACAGAAAGTCAGCAACGTGAAAGCGACATGATCGCTGCTGCGGTGCAGGAAATGAGTGCCAGCAGCTTCCAGATCAGCGAAAACGCTTCGGAAGCAGCAGAAGCGACTCATACTGCCACGCAGGAAGTGGGCGCAGCGCAGGATAGCCTTGCGAGCACTGTGAGCGCGATGGCGTCTCTTCGTGAGCGTATTGAGCAGTCACAATCGACCATTGGTACCTTGAACAATGATGTCGACAGCATTGCGTCAATCATCGACGTGATCCGTGGTATCGCGGAACAAACCAACCTGCTGGCATTGAATGCAGCGATTGAAGCGGCACGTGCGGGAGAGCAGGGCAGAGGTTTTGCCGTTGTTGCCGATGAAGTGCGTGTGCTGGCGAACAAGACCCAGCAAAGTACGGAAGAGATCCGCGAAATGATTGAGCGTCTTGAAACAGGCACCAAGAATGCCGTGGTAGCTATGGATGAGAGCAGCGAAGCGAGTCAGAAGACCGTTTCTCAAATCCAGCAAACCTCCGAATACCTGGATGCGGTATCCACCATGATTGTGACCATCAATGACCAGAACAGTCAGGTTGCAGCAGCGTCTTCTCAGCAAAAGACAGTCTCGGAAGACATTAACCGCAACATTCACGGTATCGTGGAAAACGGTAAGCAAGTGCACGATAACCTGGAAGAAGTGGAAGGTGTGTGCCTGAATCTGGCGCAAAGAAGCCGACAACTCGACAGTGTGGTTGGCGCTTTCAGAGTCTAAGTTTTCACGCACAAAAAAACGCCGCAATTGCGGCGTTTTTTGCTTTTTGTTGGCAACGCTTAAAGTTTAAAGCGTTTTACCAGTTCATCGAGTGTATGCGAAAGTTCGCGCAATTCATCGCTGGCACGCGCCATGTTCTCAGCAGTATCTGCGGTTTGCTGGGTAGTTTCGTTAATGTCTTCGATGTTGCGATTGATGTCTGCAACAACGGTAGATTGTTCTTCCGTCGCTGTCGCCACCTGAGTATTGATGTCTGAAATCAGGACGATTTGCTCGTTGATTTGCATCAGCGCTGAAGAGGCATTCTGTGAGGCATCCGCGCCTTGGAAAGTCAGCTGTTGACTGTTCTCCATCGCTTCAACCGCAAATTGCGCTTCTTTCTGCAGATCATCGATCATGGTCTGGATTTCATTGGTGGATTCCGCAGTGCGGCTGGCAAGGCTTCTCACTTCATCCGCAACAACCGCAAAGCCACGTCCTTGTTCGCCAGCGCGTGCCGCTTCAATCGCTGCATTCA
>NZ_LASY01000058.1:0-51454 GCF_000973155.1 Grimontia sp. AD028
GCCGTACCGATTTGAGTGGGCGTTTCCGCTGTGGAAGCCGCTCTCCGTGTCGGTGAGGCGGCATTATAGAGACTGGGATCACATTGGCAAGGGTTTTTATTGGTTTTTTTTTCGTTCGAACACAATTCAACCTAAACTTTGAAAAACACAACAAATTGCAACATTAGATAGCCGTCACATTCACTTACTAGCAATAAGAACTCAATATCCGTAATATCAACCCGACAATTGTATTTATTTTAGTCAGCATTGATTTCGATTCTTCATGCTATTTCTTCTAACCGACGTTTACTTTAGACGATTATGAAAACATCTATCAGCTTGCTTATTACTGCAGCCATCGCACTTCTTGGTGCATTGCTTTTAAAAAACTCCACTTTAATTGCCAGTACAGGTTATGCATTCGCACTTGGTGCAATTACAACAGGTATTGCCATTTCTCTTTTTTCTACTAAATCTTCAGGCGATATTTCAGAGTCTACCCCTTCCACCAGCAAAACCATCTATGTGGGCAACCTTCCTTACCGTGCAAATGAAAATGACGTGAAGGAACTGTTCTCTAAACATGGTGAGGTCTTTGCCGTGCGCTTGATGAAAGACAAGCGCACCGGGAAGCGACGTGGCTTTGGATTTGTCGTGATTGCAGCAGGAGATGCTGCTGATGCAATAGAAGCTTTGAACAACAGCGAATACGGTGAAAGGACTCTTAAAGTTAGAGAGGCGAATGATCCTAGAAAATCGGAGCGCGGCTAATCGTTGCAAAGCCCAACTTTTCTAACTCTTGATTTAGTGCTTCTTCTTCTTTCACTGGAGCGCTACTAAAAACAAAATGTTCAGCTTTACTGAGGGAGGTCATTTGATCTCCCTCTTTTAATAATGTCACTACACGGTTGGCGATCGCTTTACCTGAATCAATTACCAGACATTGTTCGCCTAAAATGTCTTCAATTTCTTCACGAAGTAACGGGAAGTGTGTGCAACCCAATACAATGCAGTCTGTTTTATTTATAAACGGTGCCAGTACATCGCTTAATATTTTTTTATCGACCTTTCTGCCACGCAATTTCCCCTCTCCCATTTGTACGAGTTCCGTTGAACCCACCATTTCAACTTCACAATCGGGCGCAAACTCTTTTACAAGCTGATGCGTATAAGGACGTCTTATTGTTGCGGGAGTAGCCAAAAGGCCAATGATTTTGGATTTACTGATTGCGGCAGCAGGCTTAATAGCAGGAACAACCCCGACCACCGGGACATTAAGCAGATCCCGCAGATGTGGCAGCACGAGTGTGCTTGCGGTATTGCATGCAATGATAACTAACGAGATATCCTGCTGTTGGCAAATCGCGGAGACCATTCCACAGACACGCTGGATAAGCACATCATCCGCCAACTCACCATAGGGAAAAGCTGCATTATCGAAGGCATACACGACATGCTGTTCCGGCAGTAGCTGAGCCACTTCCTTAAACACAGAAAGGCCACCTACACCAGAATCAAAAATCAGCACACTCTTCACGCTATAACCCTTTGTTATCCACTTGCGACGCAATCATACTTCGCACGTCAGCGAATTTGAATCTTTCACCTGACGAGATGATAGCTAAGGTGGTGGAATCTCCCTTCCCGCTGAAAACCTGTGATCTCAATATCCAGGGGATACTGAAAGCAAGGAGCATCGGTAACGATAGTGTGAAACTCCCCGTCTTCGCCACAAAGGTCACAGCCATCCGGAAGCTCAGCTAACAAATTGGCGTTATAGTCCCAACCAAGAAACCTTCCATCCAACTGAGAGGTATCAACGGTAGAAAGTGTGGTCTTAATGCCTGAAGCAATGATGTCGTTTGCAAGCACCTCGCTTCCCTCACCGAGCAATGGAAAAACACACTCCCAGCCCTGAGGTTCAATATAGCTTCTGCGGTATTCTTCAATGCCATTACAGAACATATCGCCAAACGCCACTGCATCGACATTTAGCCCACTACTGCGTATACCTTCGACAACCCTCTTCTGATAAACATCATTGGGAGGAAAGACTTCGTTCAGTTCGATAAGCACCAAAGGCAATCCAACGCTTGCTGCCTGCGCTTTGACAACATTGATGGGCGTGGCCTGGAAAGGAACAGTGCCTGCTACGTAAGTGGTATAAAGCCCGACAACTTGATAACGATCGTCTTCCAACAGTCGACACAGTGTCAGGGTTGAATCCTTACCGGATGACCAACTGATAATGACGTGTTTTTTCATGTTTGTTCCTGAAAGTAAAAAGCCGCCCGTAGGCGGCTTTAGTGAAGCTTAGAAGCGGTAGTCCATGCTGAGGTAGTAAGCACGTTCTGGGGCAGGATAGCCGCCTGCAGTTTCATAATCTTCATCCAGGAGATTATCAACTCTGCCTCTAACCGCTAGCTCATCATTGACCCAGTACGTTGCAGCAAGGTCCCAAAGACTATAAGCATCTAGGAATGCAGCAGCATTATTGATAGTCGCTCTATCCGGTCGTTTGCCGGAATATATATAAGAAAGGCTTAGATCAACATCATTAATGGAAAGCTCACCATTCCACTTAAAGTTAGTCTTGGATCGACGAGGTAACTGTGAGCCGTTGCTGTCTTTAGGATCTTTGAATTCTGCAATAAAAGTGTGCGCTAAAGGTCCTGTATCAAACAAAGCTTCAAGCTCAACTCCTCGAATTCGCGCATCAACATTGAATGGGTCGTTAGACTCAACGTAGTAAACGATAAGGTTATCTATCTCATTATCATACGCTGCAATAGATAGCGTCACCGGTTCATAGTCAGCGATAAAACCAACCTCGGCATTTCGCGACTCTTCCGGTTCTAGATCAGGACTTCGCGCAAACTCAAGGAAAGTCGGAGCCTTAAAAGCAGAACCAATGCTCGCCTTAAATTGATAAGTACTGTTGATTTGGTAAATGGACCCGACAGACCACGTTGTATACTCATCATATGAATCATGCTTATCATAGCGTACGTTAGACAACAACGTTAATGACCCAAACTGACCTGTAGCGCCTAAATATCCACCTGTATTATTTCTGCGCTGCCCAGCAAGAATATCGGTATACCCAATCGTTTCTTCACCCATTTTTTCTGATCGCCAGTCTACGCCAGCCTGAAGACCAACATAGTCATTTATTTGATATAAATTTGACCACTGAATATTGGTTTGCTTAATTGCGATTCTTGAAGATGGTGAAGTTTGATTACGAGGTGTTTCTTTCGTATCGTCATCTTGGAAGTTAAATACAAGAAAAGACTGGTAGTCATTATTGTCGTACTCAAGCTTAGCAGTGTAACTTGCGCTCTCTGATTGAGACTCTGTATACGTACCAAAGTTGTCATACTGAACAGTGTTATCAAACCACCGAATAGATGCGAATCCCACCCACCCCTCCGTAATGGCATGTTCGTAATTTAACATCAACTGACTACCGTCATAGCCATGCTTGTCATCATCATTTAAGCCGGGTTGTGGTCTTACATTATAGCCTTCGGTTTCTTGGAAACCTCCAGCAATTTTTAGCTGGCCATCTTCAGAAATTTCACTATTTACAGAGAAGTTACCCTCTCGATAAGCATTACTTCCAACCCCTACAACTACACTCTTTTCTTCAGAACCAGGCGCCGAGCGGGTGATGATATTCAGCACACCACCAATTGCATCGGAGCCATACATGGCTACCCCTGAACCACGAATTAATTCAATTCGCTCAACTTGATTGAGGGGAAAGCGATTAATATTTATTCCAGCTGTCATTGAGTTGTTCATGCGAACACCATCAACGAGAACTAACGAGTGGTTTGAGTTGGTACCTCTTAGGAATAGAGAAGAGTTATGTCCAATACCACCATTTGACCCCATTTCCACGCCCGGCAAGCGACGCAACACTTCAGTCAAAGTTTTGGCTTGGCTTTGGTCGATTTCAGCACGAGTCACAACAGTGATTGGAGCAACAACGTTTTCGACTGGCTGTTCAAATCGGGAAGCAGTAACGACCATAGTATCGTCAACAGAGGAAGTAGTAGATTCGGCGTGCGCAAACGCAGCCCATGGCAGCATACCTGCTGCAAGTAGCTTTTTAGACATATCAGATCCAAATATCGCGTGTATCCAATGATGTCAGGAGATCCTGAAACCATATTGTGACCCAGCTGATATTCGGACTTAGAGACGACCTACAGTGACGACTTCCCACATTCAGATGCAGTGTCTGGCTTTCGCCTTGTCACTTTCGTTTCTCTTTACCGCTGCGCGCCAGTTCCGGATTCTCACCGGATTCCCAGCTGGAGTGAAAGCGCGCAGAGTATAGAGGAGTCAGCGCGCCATTGATACATAGATATTGAGAACTTGGTCTCATTCGCCCGGGAAATGGGTGATTTGTGCTTGGCAGCGCTTTCAATAGCTGAGGCTGATAAACTCCACTTCTTCTACGTCCAGCTTCATCTTGATATACACCGTCAGTACGAAGAAGAAGTTAGCAAGCAGATTGGCGAAACGGGGCAGTACTGGCTCAAAGGTCACGCCGGATTCATCTAAGCGATGAAGCAGACGCACGGTTTTCTTTGAGCCCGTGCGACACTGATGTAGCGCCATTACACCAACCGGACCTCTTGGCATCACAAAACGGTTAATACGACCACGGCTTAATTCGTTGTAATGGTCGTATCTGGCATGTAGCCATTCCAAATCTTCTTCAAAGATGGCCGTCTTCCCCCGCACCGAACCATTGAGGTGATAGATTTTCGGGTGAAGGGTCTCGAGATCTTCCCTCACATCATCAAAACCTTCCGGCAAGGTTGCCAGAGCCATCCCCACCAAACTGCAAAGCTCGTCAGTGTGGATTTCATAGTCGCAGGTCAAGGCCGACTCATAGATAAACGGATAACAAATCTCTTTGCGGTTCTTTGGTTTTCGAAAGCTCATGGCAAGGCTCGGTCTGATAAAAGTGTGCCAATATTATCCCAAGGCACAGGTTTACGCTTCTACTGGCGAAAAAGTCAGCGAAAAGGCTGGACAATATGGTTCCGCTACTTACAATTTGCGCTCATTTTTAGTTATGCAGGTTAGGTAACATGAGCAATACCCTGATTGACACCACCCAATATCAGGCGCAATTGGACGAGAAAATCACGCGTATGCAAGACACGTTTGCCGAGTTCAATGCACCTGAGCTGGAAGTGTTTCCGTCTCCAGACAAACACTACCGCATGCGTGCGGAATTCCGTGTCTGGCATGAAGGGGATGACCTCTATTACATCATGTTCAATCAAGAGACCAAGCAGAAGTACCGCGTGGATCAGTTTCCGCAGGCAAGCCGCATCATCAACGATCTGATGCCTCTGCTGGTTGATGCTATCCGTCCGATTGAAAGCCTGCGTCGCAAACTGTTCCAGGTGGACTTCCTATCTACCCTGAGCGGTGAAGTACTGGTTTCAATGCTTTACCACCGTCAGCTTGACGAAGAATGGGAAGCAAATGCGCGCATGCTGAAGCAACGTCTGAACGATGAAGGCTTCAACCTGAACCTGATTGGCCGTGCGCGTAAGCAAAAGATCGTGATTGACCGCGATTACGTGGTGGAAAAGCTGAGCGTTAACGATCGCACCCTGACCTACCAGCAAATTGAAAACAGCTTCACCCAGCCAAACGGGAAAGTGGCAGAGAAGATGCTTGAGTGGGCAGTGGATTGTACTCAGGACAGCGCAGGCGATCTGCTCGAACTTTATTGCGGTAACGGTAATTTTTCACTGGCACTGGCGGACAACTTTGATCGCGTACTGGCAACCGAACTGGCCAAGCCTTCTGTAGAGTCGGCACAGTGGAACATTGCAGCGAACAACATCGACAACGTCCAGATCATTCGTATGTCTGCGGAAGAATTCACGGAAGCGATGGAAGGTAAGCGAGAGTTCCGCCGTTTGCAGCAAGCCGGTGTTGATCTGAAGAGCTACAACTGCAACACCATCTTCGTCGACCCACCGCGCTCAGGCATGGATGAAGGTACCTGCCGCATGGTGCAGGCTTACGACCGCATTCTGTATATCTCCTGCAACCCGGAGACACTGAAAGAGAACCTGGATATTCTGTCAGAAACACACCGCATCACACGTTTTGCGCTGTTTGACCAGTTCCCATATACCCATCATATGGAAGCAGGTGTGCTACTTGAGCGTAAATAAAAAACCAGAAACAGAAAAAGGCGCCTGAGGCGCCTTTTTTGTTTCTGCTGCCAGCATTACTCTTCGGCAGGGGTTTCTTCTTTCTTAGTGCCACCGACACTCAGCCAGCCCATCTTGAATGCCACCCAGAAAACCAACAGCATGGTCACGATAATTGGGAAGAAATTACCGCCAAGCTCTGGCACCTGCATGCGCACAAACGCCGTGTAACCAAAGGCACCGACCAGGAAACAGGCGAACGCGATAAGCGGTGTACCCTCGGTCAGTGGTTGATTAACATGCTGCTGGTAAAAGCAGTACACCGCCAGAATAAAGGCAATGATCGGGAAAACGGAGAAAGCAACGCTGTCGACGAAAAGCGTTGCCAGTGATGCGCTGCCACATAGACCTGCGACCACGGCGAGAAGGAGAAATTTACGCTCTGATTGGTGATTCTGTTCCATATTACTTACCTGCCTGAAGACAACTTATCCTTGAGAGCATTGCGTTCACGTTCTTTACGGTACCAGTAAGCGCCTTTCGCGATAATGCGCAGCTGGGTTACCAGACGTTCTGCGAGTTCAGCACGTGCGCGCTTGTCCAGATCCAGTGCTTCTGCACCTGAGCTGAATACCAATGTGACACATGCCTCTGCCTGATTATAGGCTTCATCTCGGGTCGATCCGCCTGTCGCCTGGAAATATTCCGTCAGCTCAGCGATAAAGTGTTGAATTTCACGTGCGACGGCTGCACGGAAAGCCGCTGAAGTACCGGAACGTTCACGCAATAGCAGCCTGAATACATTGGGGCTGCTTTCGATAAATTCCATAAAGGTTTCCACTGACGTTCTGACAACGCTACCCTCGGTGGCGATACGTTGGCGAGCTTGTCGCATCAATTGACGCAACAACAAACCACCTTCATCCACCATGGTCAGGCCAAGTTCGTCCATATCTTTGAAGTGGCGGTAAAACGACGTCGGTGCAATACCGGCTTCACGTGCCACTTCGCGTAAGCTGAGACTGGAAAAGCTTCGGTCTGCGCTGAGTTGGCTAAAAGCCGCGTCAATCAGCGTTCGCCGGGTTTTTTCTTTCTGTTGAGCTCTAATTCCCATCGTCAGTGTTTTACCTCATGAAATCTAACCGCAAACTATACTCGGTTTTTTTAGTGAGTTCAGTGCTAATACTCAAACTACGTTAAGAAGCTTTATTGTCCTATTCATCAACTTGCCTCATTGAAAAACCCAAAACACCTCATTTAATGCCTTGCCAGTCCTTTTCATGCCATAACCCCAGCCAATACTGACAAATTTGAGTCATGTCGCTCATTTATTATTCGGCCTAAGATCGGCGCCATATGCTCATTCCTGTTAACGACACAGAAGGCCTGATTTATGAAACATGTAAAAGTTGCCACCTGCCTCCTCTTCGCGGGTTTCTCCTCAATAAGTAACGCACAACTAGCCAAAGAAGAAGGGGTGACTGGTGAGTTTTCCATGTTGGCGGGCATGTCTTCGACGAACTCAAATTTATCGACCTCTGGTGATGAGTATTTACCAAATGGCGCACAAAAACGCACCGAGGAGTTAATTGGGGGAGCGCTTGGCAACCTTACCTACACCTTTGGCGAAGACCTTAATAAACAGGTTTTTATTGGTACATCTCGTGAAGACATTGCCACGGGTCTCATTGCTCTGGAAATGGGTTATCGCTATTTGACTGACTCCGGCACTAAAGTGAGTCTGGCGTTCCTTCCAACCGTGCTCAGTGAAGAAGTGTGGAAGGATCCTTACAATTTTGACGCAGCAAGAGAAACTACTGACAGAACGGGCAACGCCTATCTTTTCTCACTCTCCAACATCAATGGTTCTGCCTACTCCGTTGATCTCGGCATCGCAAACATCAAGGTGGATGAGGAATTATCGGGAGTAACTCAAGACGCTCAACAACTGATGAACAGAGATGGCAACAGCTATTTTGGCAAGCTGAGTTACCAAGGCATGCTGACGCCAACAAGCGGCTATAGCGTTTCTCTTCGCTACCTGCATCATGACACTGAGGGTGATGCGATGGCCTATGATCACCTTGGTGCGGAAGGCACATGGTTCAAGCTCCATCAACGCCACAAGTTTGCAGCAACGCTAACTACCGGCTCATCAAAATACAAAGCGCCAAACCCTATATTTGAAGATGAAAAACGTTCAGATACGCATTACACAGCATTCGGTGCCTATGAGTATGCAAATCTGTTTGGTTTTGAGGATTTCTCGTTTGTCTCTTTAGCGAGCTACACCCATCACACCTCGAATATCGACTTCTATGATTACGATGAATATTTCTTCTCGGCAGGGTTTAGCGTCTTTTTCTAAGGTATTTCCTTTCGTATATGCATTTAGAGGCCTGTTTTTACGTTAAGTTGCGTGATCACCTACGCTGAATAGGAGCGAGTTGATTCTCGCCACGCCTTGTGAGCGCTACACTTAGCCCGCAATCCTTAACATAATGAAAACAAAAGGCCATACGGACATGAGCAAAGCGACCCCTACATCGTCTAACCATTTTGATGTCATCGTAATAGGTAGCGGCCCTGGCGGCGAAGGGGCTGCCATGGGCCTGACCAAAGCGGGCTTACGCGTCGCGGTGATTGAAAAAGAAGGTACCGTTGGCGGCGGGTGTACCCACTGGGGCACCATTCCATCCAAAGCGTTGAGACACACCGTCAGCCGTATTATCGAATTCAACCAGAGTCCGATTTACACCGGCGACAACAAGCAGGTACACAGTACCTTCTCTGCCATTCTTGGCCATGCCCAATCGGTTATCGGCAAACAGACACGCATGCGCCAGGGCTTTTATGACAGGAACCTCTGTAGCATCATTCACGGCAGCGCCAAGTTCAGCGGCACGCACGAAATTGAAGTGAAAGCCGCGGATGGCAGCGTCGACAAATACACGGCCGACAAATTCGTTATCGCGACAGGTTCACGCCCTTACCGTCCAAAAGATGTCGACTTCAGACATCCTCGTATCTATGACAGCGACTCCATCCTCTCGCTGCAGCACGACCCTCGCCACGTTATCATCTACGGAGCGGGCGTTATCGGCAGCGAATATGCGTCTATCTTCCGTGGTCTTGGTATCAAAGTGGATTTGATCAATACCCGTGACCGCCTGCTCTCGTTCCTCGATAACGAAATGTCAGACTCGCTTTCCTACCACTTCTGGAACAGCGGTGTTCTGATACGTAATGATGAGACCTACGAGAAAATCGAAGGCACCAAAGACGGCGTTATCTTGCATCTACAGTCCGGTAAGAAGATGAAAGCTGACTGTATTTTGTTTGCCAACGGCCGTACCGGTAATACTGATGCGCTGAACCTGAAAGCCGTCGGCTTGAAGGCAGATTCACGTGGTCAGCTGAAAGTGAACGATAACTACGGCACCGAAGTAGAGCACGTTTATGCTGTTGGTGATGTGATTGGTTATCCAAGCCTTGCGAGTGCGGCTTACGACCAGGGCCGAATTGTGGCACAGGCAATTGGTGAAGGTCAGGCAAAAGGTCGCCTTATCGACCATATCCCAACCGGGATTTACACCATTCCGGAAATCAGCTCTGTGGGTAAAACCGAACAGGAGCTGACAGCAGCAAAAGTGCCTTATGAAGTGGGACGCGCACAATTCAAGCATTTGGCGCGTGCACAGATTGCAGGCATGGATGTGGGAAGTCTGAAAATCCTGTTCCATCGCGAAACCAAGGAGATCTTGGGGATCCACTGTTTTGGTGAGCGTGCGGCGGAGATCATCCACATCGGCCAAGCGATCTTTGAGCAAAAAGGCGAAGGAAATACATTGGATTACTTCATCAATACTACCTTCAACTATCCGACCATGGCAGAAGCCTATCGTGTAGCAGCCTTGAACGGCCTTAACCGTCTGTTCTGATTTGCCAACAGGCAATAAAAAACGGAGCTTCTGCTCCGTTTTTTGTCTCTGGACGAAAGTGAAAGGTGGCTAGATTAGCCTTCCAGCCTCACAATCTGTCGCCAAGGCAGTTCGGTATCACCCAATACAATGAAGTTCGGGTTTTCCAGAGAGTCCCGCTCGTTGTAGGACAGCGGTGAAAGCGTCATATCCAGAATACGTCCGCCCGCTTCTTCTACGATGCATTGGGTCGCCGCCGTGTCCCATTCACCCGTTGGGCCAAGGCGAAGGTAGCAATCCACCGCGCCTTCTGCGACTAAGCAGGACTTCAGCGCCGCAGAACCCAGAGGCACCAAATCATAGTTACGGCTAGGTTCAAGGCGGTCAGTGATCGCTTTAATGTCCTGACGACGGCTGATTGCAATCGACAGGGATGCGAGTTCATCTTCATGCTTGAGGATAGACAGGCGGTGCTTTTCACCATCCGGCATCACCTTCCAGGCACCATGACCTTTGGCGGCATAGTAAGAGACCCCTGAAACTGGACCATACACCACGCCCATCACCGGCTGATTGTTTTCCACCAGTGCGATAATGGTGGCAAAATCGCCGCTCCCGGCAATGAACTCCTGTGTGCCATCCAGCGGATCCACCAGCCAGTAACGCTCCCAGTTGCCACGCTCAGCAAACGGAATCGAAGCGTCTTCTTCTGACAGCACAGGAATATCCGGGGTTAGTGCACTCAGGCGTTCAGTGACCAGTTTGTGCGCCGCGAGATCGGCGCTGGTCACCGGTGTGTCATCGCTTTTTATGTTCTTTTCAAATTCACCACGCTGATAGATGTCCAGGATCACCTGACCGGAAGCCCGGGCAATCTCTATCACCGGCTGAAGCAGTTGTGACAGCTCCATGTAACACTCCTCTTGGGCTCTCACACTACGACTTTGTACAATGGTCTTTGGTCACGAAGTGATCAACGGCCGGAAAGCTCTCTCAAGGCCAACAGTAATGCGGTAATACTGCGCGCTTCCCCAAAATCGACGTGAGATAACAATTCTTCTGCCTGCGCAACAGGCCAACGGACCAACTCCAACGGCTCAGGTTCATCGCCCTCGAGCTTCTCTGGGTATAGGCCCTGCGCCAGAAGCAGGGTCATTTTGCTGGAGAAGTAAGACGGTGCAAGCACCACTTCTTTCAGCGGGAACAACTGATGGGCACCGAAACCAATTTCTTCTTTCAGTTCTCGGTTTGCCGCTTCTAAGGCGGTCTCACCCGGATCAATCAGCCCCTTTGGAAAGCCTAGTTCATAACGTTCAGTTCCGGCAGCGTATTCGCGCACCAACAGTAAGTCGCCGTTTTCTGTTACCGGTACGACCATCACTGCATTGCGACCGCTTGGCTTCATGCGCTCGTAAGTGCGCTCTTCGCCATTACTGAACTTTAAATCCAAGGCTTCAATCTGAAACAGACGCGATTTAGCAACAACCTTGGCGTCCAGAATTTCAGGTGGAATCTGCTTTTTCATGCTTGCTCTCCCGTTAACCGCTAAAACTGAGGCGATAACGGCCTTCGCTGTCCGGCGTACCTAAGAAACCAAGTTGGCCACGCATGCTTTCCGGGAATGTCTCTCCAGGCGCAAACCAGCCATTCAGGCTATAGCGTTGATCCGGTGACAGCGAAATATTGAAATCAGTTTCAATCGCATCTGATGCACTGTCACCATCCATCACCAACTGACCTTCATTACAGGACAATTGCGCGACCACCAACCCCGGATCAATCGTGCCGATGGGTGAAGCCACGTTGCCTTGCGACCAGGCTAGGTTGCCAGAGAGCGATTCACAGAAAGGCTGTTGGTTAAACAGGTAATCGCGTACGGTTAAATCAAACTGTCCGGACAGACTAACAGGCATTGGATACGGAATAAACGACTGCACCACATTGGCAGACGCCGAGACCAAAAGGTTGTTCGCGTAGAGACCGCCCAGGCTGTACCCCAGATTGCCACGTGCTGACAAACCCGGCGAGCCAGAAAGGCGCAGTTCCACATCTGCTTTGCCGGTAAAGAGTTTCAGTGGGTTGAACTGCCACTTCAGCGCGCCCATTTCCCGACCTTGAAACGTAAAGTTAGACGCCGAGCCATTCCACAAGGTTCCCGATACGCCACTGAGCGCCAGTCCTTGCATGGGCGGAAGGTAACGCACAACCAGATTCGCCGGAATGTGCACCACCGCGCTCGAGATCAATACGACAAGAAAAAGCACGCTCCATAGGATCACACGTTTCATCTTACCCTCTTCCCAGTTGCAGTCGTTTTACTTCAACGACACCCTGAGTGTCGGTTTTGCCCACATCAATAAACTTCACTTCGACGCCGTGATTAATCGATAGGTAATCAAGCCAGCTGATAAGTGAATTGAATGGCATCGGCTTCAGCCACACTTGAATCTCTTCCTGCTGAGGCTGCAAACGCACAATTTCGAGGTTATAACGCTTCACTGACGTGGTCACAGACTGGTTAAGTGGGAGGGCGCTCACCTGACCGCTGTTTCCAGCCACACGGCGCAACGCTTGGATTTCGGCGGCTTTGCCATCCACCCAACTCAGCAAGCTACGCTCGCTATTCAAGCGTTGTTGGGCTTGCTCGGCACGCTCTTGTAATGGACTGACGACACCCCAGTAAAGAACACCCACAACCAACACTGCGCTTGCGACACTCAGCAAACGTTGCTCGCGGCGGGAGAGGCCTTTCCAATAAGCAATCAATGCGTTCATGATGGCTCCTTACGCAATACAAAGGCGCCGGTCACGGTTTGCTGATCGCGGCTTAGCTGCCCCAGCTCCGTGTTGTATTTGGTCGACAAGGCTTCACGCAATTTTTCGAAGTCTCCGAAATCCTTTCCACGCGCATTCAAACGAAGCTCCCCACGATCCTGATCGAACCGAAGCGCATCAAGCTGGATGCCCGGCGCAGATTCTAACAGTGGGCCTAATTCGGACATCCACACCATCACGCCTGATTGGTTGCCACCACCGGAGAGTCTGCTCACTTCCCCTTCTATGATGCGTCGCATATAACTGGTGGTTGGAATACGTTGGTTCTGTGGCAGAAGTGCGCGCACTTTCGCTTCGCTTTGCTCGCGGTATTGCGCAGCTTGTGCTTCCATCTGGTAGATGTCTGCGATTTTCTCGCCACCCAGCACGGCCAATAACACGGCTGCTGCGATCGCTGCGCCGCGCCAAGGTTTGAGGTGTTTGTAGATTTGGTTCTGTGGTTTGTATCGTCCTGCCAGCAGGTTGTGGCGGCTTTGCATCGCCTGCTGGGCAAGAAGAAGCATCACCAGCTCACATGGTTCGGTTTTCCAGTTGTCACCCATGTCTTCCGGGACATCTGAATAGCTATAAACGGTTTTAATACCGCCATCCTCTTCATGGAGGCTGTTAATGCTTTGCATCCAAACTGGCAGCCAGCCTTCTTCGACGGCGCTGCCCTCTGTTTCGCCGGTGCGCATCAGCCAGCGATGGTTCAGATTCGCCGCACTGTAGCCATCATCATGCATTGGCAAACACAAGCAATCCGGCACCAGCTTACGAACGTGCAGTCCGGCGTCAGTCAAGTCGTCCAGCCAACGCTGTAATAGCTTGTGCTCGACCACAGCAACATTGGCAAGCTCGCCGCTTTTCCCCAGCAAGGTGATATGAACCTGATCAACATCCTGTGCCAAGTCATCTTCTAAAAGGAAGGGTAAAACGGTGTCGAGCTGGCGTTCACTGCCCGCAGGAATCATCGCGGTAGTCAGCGTGATAGCAGCACTGTCAGCCAACGCCACCACGTCCCGCTCAGCCGCATAATCCGTCAGCTGTGACAAGCTCTCGGCTTCACCAGAAGCAATCACTTCCTGCTGGGCTGGCGACCAGACCAGCCAGGGGATCAACTCCTGCGGATCACTGTTAAGCCTGATTGTCAGGATCTCGCTCACTCATTCCTCCAAAGCGACGACGGATAACGGTTACCGCGCCGTTGTCATCCCTCTGCAGCAAAGAACGCAGTCTTAGCGTCACGCTGTCGAGGGTAATTTCTGTATCCAATTCAAAGTAGCGGCTGCGCACATCCAAATATTGCTGCAGTCGTTCCCTTTCATCTTGTTCAATGCCCGCCAGTACTGGCTCGGCCATAAAGCTGGCCACGTCCTGCCAGCCATCAACGGCGTTTCTTCCGTTGATCAATTCTTTTGCCTGATCCTCACTGAGGTTCGGGTGGAAGATGGCGCTCAATATTGGCGCATCTTCCTCGGTCAGTGTGTTAACGTTCACCACCAACTTATCGCTGGGAATCGCACAAAGTAGCGAACCAACTTTGTCGAACATATCTTGCGTCACGCCATTGATGGCACGCCATTCAGAGATGTCCGCGATAAAACTGTTTGGCGCTACGTGTGGCACGGGACGCGCTTCGTATTCACTGTCTTCCACGCCTAGCGGCGACTGGACATTGGTGTCAGTATCGACAAATTCCCAGGTTGCCGCTGCCGCAGTTTCCGCTTCAAAGCTGTCGATGCCCTGCGACTCAATCAGCTGTTGAAACGACACCACCATTTTAGGGTTAGTGCCGTTTTCCGTCGGTTTCACACTGCGAAGTCCGTTGACGTTAAAACACGCCTGTCGGTCGTAAACATTACCCGTCGCCTGACCACCATCGAGCGGATAAACCTGATCACGCACTGCCCACGGCTGACTGAGGGTCACAGTATCGTTACTGTCGAAGCTTTCCTCGATACCAAAACGGGCCAGCGACTCAACCGATTGAGCGTACCAATAGGCCTGTTGATATCGCACCTGACTTTCTGCCCGGTTGAAGTTTACAAACATCCTACCCGACATGCTGACCGCAACCGTGGTCATCAATGCCATGATGAGTAGCACCACCAAAAGGGCAACGCCGCGTTGTGACCGACGCTTCATCATGGCGTATTCCCCGCCGGCGGTGCCAGAGTTTGTCCTGGCAGCAGATAAATACGGGTTAGCTCACCGTAGCGCTCGGTATCCAACGTCACCCGGATGGCTTTTGGCATTTCGAGCGGCGTGTCCCAATCGCGTTTCCAGCCATCTGAGCCCTGCACCTCAAACTTAATGCCTGTCACACCCTCCAGCAAAGGCATGGAAGCAGGTTCCGTCGCTGAGCTGTCATCTGGGTACATCCAGCGGATGCGCTC
This sequence comes from Grimontia sp. AD028, assembly GCF_000973155.1. Taxonomy (NCBI): domain Bacteria; kingdom Pseudomonadati; phylum Pseudomonadota; class Gammaproteobacteria; order Vibrionales; family Vibrionaceae; genus Grimontia; species Grimontia sp. AD028. The sequence continues at coordinate 15,313 of NZ_LASY01000058.1, forward strand.
CAGTGTGTCATCCTGAATGCGATACCCCACCTTCACCACTTCTCCACGAGGGAAAAGCTGCTGTGGGTTAATCCAGCCACCGCGTACAAATCGGATCCCCTGCGATTCTGAATCCAGTAAATCGTCACCAAATTCCAACAAGGTTTCTTTGGCTTCGTCGCCACCATTTCGGTATTGGCGTGCCAGCATCTGACGGAAATCGCTGTCCATAATTAATAGTGTGCGTTGCAGGCTTTTTAGTGCATTGCCCACTTCTTCTGTCTGTATGTTGCTGTTAATGACGTTCCGGAAAATCTGATTCGCCGCCAGACTCAGGGTGGCGAAAATCATCAACGCCAGCAGCACTTCAATCAGGGTAAAACCCTTCGCTCTCTTAGTTCGCAGGCACATATGTCCTCACCGATACCAGAGAGCCTTGACGACGCTCATCCGCCCAGACAATCACATCTACCGCCCGAAGCAGGTTGTCAGAGGTCGGAATAGGTTTCACCGTCCAGTACCACTCGCGACCTGCCATTTCTGATTTACCGTTTTTCGCCGATGAAATCGGTTTGTCTTCCAGCACAAACAGTGCCAGCTGGTTATCTGCCACCATGGACGCGAAGGTTTTTTCTTCCAATACGCCCAGAGAATTAACATGTTGGCCGGTGGCATTGAGCACCGCCATGGCCGCCACGGCAAACACCGCCATAGCCACCAAAACTTCAATGAGGGTAAAGCCGCGACGCTTTCTCACTCTTTATCCTCATTCAAGTTCTTCACTTCGAATGTTGCCACATCATTGCCTTTCACCTGCCAAAGGCGTTTTTTGTCCGCCACGATGGTCAGGGTAAATGGAATAATTTCGCCGTTCCCCATCAGGACAACCTGAGGCTGGGGCGGTTTGTTCTCCTCGTCAGCAAACATCTCTTCGTCGAACAGGCTTTCTCTGTCGAACAAACGATCTTCTTCAGACACAAAGCCACTGACTTCTAAATCAAGCACCAGCCCTTCAGGCAAGGTAACGGACGTAATGTTTCGCTCTTGCTCTACTGGCTCCCAATCCTCACGGGTCAGGCGAAGAAGCTGGTAACCGTCTTTTTCAACGTTGAGGCCAAACGTCTGCCCTGTCAGCAATGACTGCTCTGTCCAAAGTTGAATGAGCTGGAAGAAGCGCTGGGCTTCTTCCTTGGCTTCATCACTTTTGTTTTGTGGAAGATTGGGCACCACGATGACAGCGCTGATTGCCAGCAGCACCATCACCAGCAGGATTTCCAGCAATGTAAACCCGGACGGGCGCCCTCTTCTCATCGATTAGTTGATGTCCAGCATGTTCCAGTTGCCGATGTCCTGATTCACGCCTTCACCGCCTTCCTGACCATCTGCACCCAGCGTGAAGATATCGACTGTGCCGTGCTCACCCGGATTCAGGTATTGGTACTGGTTACCCCAAGGATCTTGTGGCAGACGTTTGATGTAACCATCCTGACGGTAGTTACGTGGCTCTGGCGACGAAGACGGTTTTGATACCAATGCATCCAGGCCCTGATCGGTGGTTGGGTAAACACTGTTATCCAAGCGGTACATATCCAGCGCATTTTCCAGTGCACTGATATCAGTGACGGCTTTTTGTTGGTCAGCTTTGTCTTTGTTACCCAGCAGGTTAGGTACCACCAAACTTGCCAGTACACCCAAAATAACGATAACAACCATGATTTCCAGCAGGGTGAAGCCCTGTTGACGACGTTGCATTTTCTATCTCTCCTGAAAAAACACTGCTTGGCAGCGAGTTGTGGTTACACGCCCACGATATTGTTGAGCTGGATAATTGGCATTAAGGTTGCCACGACAATAAATAGTACGATTAGTGCCATCACAATGATGAGCAAAGGCCCGAAGATCCCCAGTGCGATATTGACCTGAGATTCGAAGTCTCTGTCCTGATTGTCAGCCGCGCGGGTCAGCATTTGCTCAAGCTCACCACTTCGCTCACCACTGGCAATCATGTGTAACATCATGGGTGGAAACAGTTTCGACTTTTCCAGCGATACCCGAAGGCTCGCCCCTTCCCGGACGCGATCAGACGCTTCCAGAACTTTACTTTTCACCCAGGTATTGGTCATCACGTCTGCCGCAACCTTCATCCCATCCAACAAAGGAATGGCGCTTGAAGTACAAATCGACAGAGTACGGGCAAAGCGTGAGGTATTCAGCCCCCGCGCAACCCGCCCAACCACAGGCATACCAAGTACGCTTCTATCCCAGCCTAGGCGCCGCTCTGCGTTTCTGAGCATCACACGGAACAGTACGAACAAAGCCACCGAGACACCCAGCACCAACAGTCCCCAGTTGGTGACGAAATCGCTCGCCGCGAGCAATATTTTGGTGATGTTTGGCAGCTCAGCCCCGGTTTGCAGGAACTGGCCCACGATGTCCGGCACCACGGTTGCCAGCAAAAAGGCAACGATACCGATCGCAGCGACCGTCAGTACCATGGGGTAAACCATGGCCTGAATCAGTTTGTTCTTCACTTGCTGGCGGTTTTCCACGTAATCGGCGAGACGCTCAAGCACAGGGCCGAGATGACCGGATTTCTCACCGGCCGCTACCATGGCGCGGAACAGTTGGTCAAACACATGAGGGTAATCGCCAAGGCTATCAGAAAGCGTGTAGCCTTCGACCACCCTTGCACGCACGCCGGTGAGCATGTTCTTGAGTCGCTGCTTTTCCGATTGGTCGGCAACAGCTTTGATACATTCTTCCAATGGCATGGCAGCCTGCACCAGCGTCGCAAGCTGACGGGTCAACAGCGCCAGTTCGTTGGTACTGATCCCGCGTTTGAATCCGACAGAAGCAGATTGCTTTTGCTGCTCTTTTTCATGCGTTTGCGCCACTTCCATCGGCACCAACGACTTCTCACGCAGCATTTGGCGCGCCTGGCGCGCCGTGTCTGCTTCAATAACGCCTTTTACGGTGCGGCCTTTGGCATTTAACGCTTTGTATTCAAACGCTGCCATTAGCCCTCCCGCGTCACACGCAGGACTTCTTCCAGCGTGGTCTGGCCCTTGCGAACTTTCATCAGGCCATCAGCGCGGATACTCGGCGTGGACTCGCGAACGTAACGTTCAATCGCCTGCTCACCTGCTTCGTTATGAATGAGCTCCTGTACCTGGGTATCAACGACCAGAAGCTCATGGATACCGGTACGGCCGCGATAGCCTTTATGATTACACTTCTTACAGCCCTTGGCTTTGTAAAGCGTTAGCGGTTCGTTTTCTGACAACTCAAACCAGGCTTTGCTTTGAGCATCCGCTTCGTAAGGTTCTTTACAATCCGGACACAGGGTACGCACCAGTCGTTGTGCCAGCACGCCAAGCAGCGACGAAGACACAAGGAAAGGCTCGATGCCCATGTCACGAAGACGGGTCACTGCACCGACTGCGGTATTGGTGTGAAGGGTCGACATCACAAGGTGACCCGTCAGTGACGCCTGCACCGCGATTTGCGCGGTTTCAAGGTCACGGATCTCACCAACCATCACCACATCCGGGTCCTGACGCAAAATGGCGCGAAGACCGCGGGCGAAGGTCATATCCACCTTGGTGTTCACCTGTGTCTGGCCAATGCCATCGATATCAAATTCGATAGGGTCTTCGACCGTCAGAATGTTTCGCTCTGCACTGTTTAGCTCCGTCAGACCTGCATACAGCGTGGTCGATTTACCCGAGCCTGTCGGACCGGTCACCAGCAAAATGCCGTGCGGGCGTTTGATAAGATGCTGGAAGTTGTCGTGAACCGCCGGAGTCATACCCAGACTTTCCAAATCAAGCTGAGTAGCGTTTTTATCGAGAAGACGCAGCACTACGCGCTCGCCGTGGGATGACGGCATGGTCGATACACGCACATCTACCGCACGTCCACCGATACGCAGTGAAATACGGCCATCCTGTGGCACGCGCTTCTCTGCAATATCGAGTCGCGCCATGACCTTGATACGTGAAACCAAAAGCGGCGCCAGCTTGCGGCTAGGACTTAATACCTCACGCAGCACACCATCTACACGGAAGCGGATAGACAGGCTCTTCTCGAAAGTTTCGATGTGGATATCGGAGGCCGTTTCTTTGATGGCCTCGCCGAGCATGGCGTTGATGAGCTTGATGATGGGTGCATCATCTTCCGATTCCAGCAAATCCTCGCTCTGCGGCAGCTCTTCGGCCAGCGCAAAGAAATCGTCACTATCAGCGCCGATGTCTTCCATTAATTGCTGGGCTTCGGAAGAGTCACGCTGATAAAGCTGGGTCAGCTTAGGCTCGAAATCTTCTGAGCGCAGCTGGATCGGTGTAAAGCCATGACCGAGCACGCGGCGTACTTCATTCAGCACCGCAGGTTTTGGCTGGTCACGGTAGTACAGCAGGAAACCGTTCTCTGTTCGCTCCACCACCACGCCATGGCGCTTGGCAAAGCCAAATGGCAGCCGTGTGGCTACCATTGGGGCATCAAGGTCCTGAGCCAGTTCTGCTTCGACTTCCGTATCCTGGGACAGCAATTCCATGGCCTTACCTCAGCTCAGCCATAATGGCGCGTACTTCCGCAGGCATGGTCAAATCAGAGCCAAATTCCGGCAATACTGGCGTTGTCACGCCCGGCATCAACTTCACTTCTTCTTGTGCACGGAAAATCTGCTCGGCGCGGATGTAGTTGTACTTACGCTGTGTGATGCCATCTGCGGTCAGACCGGTGCGGATGATCGTCGGTTTGATGAACAGCATCAGGTTACGCTTGGTTTTGCCTGACGAGGTAGATTTGAACAAGTGGCCGAGGATAGGAATATCACCCAGCAATGGAACCTTCTGCTCACTCTCGTTGGTTTGCTCGTCAATCAGACCACTCAACACAATCATTTGCTGATCTGCCGCCAGTACCGAAGTATTGATTTGACGCTTACCAAAGCGGATATCGACGGCGCCACTTGCGCCCAATACGTTCGAAATTTCCTGTTCGATGTTGAGCTGTACGGAATCACCTTCGTTGATTTGTGGGGTAATCTTCAGCTTCACACCAACATCTTTACGCTCAACAGTCTGGAATGGGTTGTCGTTGTTGGAACCTGTGGCAGAGCCCGTCACAACAGGCACTTCCTCACCCACGATGAACGAGGCTTCTTCGTTATCCAATACCATCAAGCTTGGTGAAGAAAGGATGTTGGAATCACTGTTGGTCGACACTGCAGTCACTAGAGCAGTCCAGTCACCAAATACCACACCAGCAGCGAGTCCACTGACGCCACCCAACACTTCTGCAATCGCCGTTGGGTCGCCAGACTCAGTAATTGGCACCTGAACCAGGTTGTTATTGTTGTCGAAGCGCGATTCTGTGGTTGTGGTGTCTTTCGCTTCTTCCTGCGCAGCCAGGTAGTTAGTGATTGGTACGCCGGTGTTACCAAACTGGATACCACCACCGTCCAGTGAGCCCCACTGAATACCGAGATTTGCACCGTCGCTTTCTGACATTTCGACGATCATCGCTTCAATCAGAACTTGGGCACGGCGAATATCCAGCTGCGAAATCACGCCTTCCAAAGCACGCATAATGTCTGGTGGCGCAGTAATGACCAATGAGTTTGTGCCTTTATGCGCAGAAATCTTTACGTCGCCACCCACGCTGGCAGCAGCCTTCTGACCGCCCTGTTTCTCAGCAATCAAGTTTTCAGATACGCCTTGAAGCACATCAACAACATCTTCGGCCTTGGCGTAACGCAGATAAATAACGCGGTTGTTACCAACGGTTGCCATTTCACGGTCAAGCTGGGAAATCAGACGGCGAATGCGATCGCGTACCTGCGGCTCACCGGAGATCAGTACGGAGTTGGTGCGCTCATCGGCAACAAAGCTTGGCTGCAATAGCGCTGGAGTGTTCTTGCCGTCGCCTTGCTTATTCAGGCTTTCAACAATACGCACCATTTCTGATGCTGAAGCATGCTTGAGGTTAACCACTTCCACTTCTTTGTTACCGGCCTGGTCTACACGTTCAATGATGTCTGCTAGACGGTTTACCACCGCTGCACGGCCTGTGATCATGATGACATTTGCTGGGTCATAGTGAACCACGTTACCGGCACCGGCGTTATCAATCAGCTGACGCAGCAACGGAGACAATTCACGTACAGAGACGTTTTTCACTGAGACCACTCGGGTGACAACGGCGTCGCCTTGAATATTGTCATTGTCGCCCACGACTGGAATTGCCGATTGCTTGGCGTCTTTGTCACGCACCACTTTCAGCACACCGTTTTCCATTTCGACCACAGCAAAGCCGTAAACCGACAGTACGTTGAGGAAAAACTGGTAGTACTGATCTTCATTCAGCACGTCGTAGCTGCGCACGTTCACTTTGCCGCGCACGGCTGGGTCAACAATGATGGTCTTTTCGAGGTTGCGTCCGACAATCTCGATAAATTCCTGGATATCTGTTCCCTTGAAACTGGCACTGAATTCGGCAGCCCAAGCTCCCATGCTCTGCATGGCAAGCACACCTGCAACTAACCAGGATGTTTTACGTTTTTTCCACGTATTCACTTCGTTCTCCGTTTCCAGTCCAGTTACAGACCGATATAAATTTCGTGCAATTGACCGTCACGCTGGACGGTAAGGCTGATTTCAGAGGCATCAGACAAGCTTTGCCAGATACGGTTCATTTCTGCTGGGTTGGTCAAGTCAGCACCATTGATACCCACAGCAATGTCACCGGATTGAAGACCCGCCTGTTCGAACAGTCGGCTGTCTCCACCTGGCCCAAGGCGATAACCCACCAGCCCTTCTTCGTTTCTCTCTTGAGACAGTGTGATGTATTTCAGCAATGCTTGCGGATTATTCATGATTTCTGCTTTCACATTGCTCAGGTCAGCTTCACCCGTGTTCTTTGGAATATTCGGTTTGCTTTGCGCCCGAGTTGGCGCTGGGGAAGAGCTGGACTGGTTGTAATCGACCCCCGCTAGCATCAGCGCTTCATCACGCCCATTGTTTCGCAAAATAACGCGATCGGTTTGCACCTGACGAAGAATAACCCGCGTCCCCTCTATCGCTTCACCAATGCCGTAGGTTTTTTGCGAGCCACGGTTGGCTATCACAGCTAAACCGCGATCAGGTTCAGAACTAGCGACCAAGCCCACCAAGGTCAGATTCAGGCGGGTACGAGGAGCCTCGACGACAGGTTCAGGTTTTTTCTCTACGGGAGCAGCTTTGGCGCTGTATCGGCCAAAGAAGTGACGGTTTACCAATTGGTCAAGCTGATAGGCTGGTCCCTGTGCGACAACTGTCGCAGCAGCAGGCGCACCGGAAACGGCTTCAGGCGCAGAATTGGGCACCCAAACCCATACCAGTCTTCCCAGCGTCCATGCCAGTATCAATACCAGCAAACGCGTTACCCACTTCGCGAGTGTAGCCGGGAACGCTTTTCCTAGTTGTGGTTGCGCCCAGACAGGTAAGCGCTTTATCCCAAAATTCGAAGACATGTTTTTCCTGTTACAAACATCGGCACTTCATTGCCATTCAGTCAATTGCCGCAATCTGATGCCTTTTGGCACCTTAGAATAAGAATATGAAATTGACTCACCAATTTACCTGTTTTCTTGTCCATTGCCGATAAGTGAGAACTGATTTTTGTCTGAATGATTCCATTGCGGCTTGAAAGTTAGACGAATGGACACCATATAAGAGCTCGAATTGTGATGCTGATCGTATTCAGCAAACGTGATAAGTTTAGCCCCCCGAATGTAAAGGAGTGTCTAGTGGGCTCGAAAGATAACGATTTTGATCAGGATTTGCAGGTCAGACTGGATAAATGGCTGTGGGCGGCACGTTTTTATAAAACCCGAACCATCGCCAGAAATATGATTGATGGTGGCAAGGTTCACTACAACGGCCAACGTTCCAAACCGAGCAAACTGGTAGAGATCGGCGCAGAGATCAAACTGAGACAAGGCTTTGATGAGAAAATCATCATCGTCGAACAACTGAGTGAGCGTCGCCGCGGCGCGCCGGAGGCTCAGGCCCTTTACAGTGAAACCAATGAAAGCGTGACGCGCAGGGAACAACGAAGCCTTGAGCGTCAGCTGAATGCACACAACCCAAGTCCAGATCGTCGTCCTGACAAAAAGCAGCGACGCGATATTATCAAATTTAGACACAGTAACGATTAACGCCGGAGAAGTTATCCCATGGCACAAGACAGTCTGCACCGTTACTTGTTCGATGGCGTCTCTGTACGCGGCGAACTGGTTCAACTTTCTGATTCATTCCAACAGCTGACGGGCAGCAAAAGCTATCCGGCACCGGTAAAAAACCTGCTGGGCGAGCTGATGGTCGCAACCAGCCTGCTGACAGCAACGCTGAAGTTTGAAGGCAGCATTACCGTACAAATTCAAGGTGACGGCCCAGTATCTCTGATTGTTATCAACGGTAACCACAATCAGGTACTTCGCGGCACGGCACGCTGGAACGGCGATCTGCCAGAAACCGCAACCCTGCCAGAACTCATGGGTAAAGGTCACATTGTGATCACCATCGAGCCGGAGCAAGGCGAGCGCTACCAAGGCATCGTCGGTTTGGAAGGTGACACGCTTCAGGAATGTCTGGAAGATTACTTCGCACGTTCTGAACAGCTGAAAACCCGTCTATGGTTACGCACCGGGGAAGCGGACGGCCAATCAAAAGCGGCTGGCATGCTGTTGCAAGTATTGCCGGATGGCATGGGCAAAGAAGACGATTTCGACCATCTGGCAAAACTGACTGAGACAGTGAAAAACGAAGAGCTGTTCTCGCTGGAAGCGCAGGAAGTGTTATACCGTCTTTACCACCAAGAAAATGTGAAAGTCTACGAGCCGAAAAGTGTGACATTCAAGTGTTCATGCTCGCGTGAGCGCAGCGCTTCTGCAATTGCTGCCATTGAGCGTCAGGAAGTTGAAAAAATGGTCGCTGAGACCGGAAATATCAAACTTCACTGCGACTACTGCGGTGCTGACTACGAATTCGACTCTGTTGATATTTCAGCAATTTTTGACCAAAACGGTCCATCATCAGAAGCCGTACATTAATAATTTTCTCAAATAATTAATGGTTAAAAATCCCTCAAAAACCGGCCTCTGAGCCGGTTTTTTTCTGCCAAATCTCCACTTTTCGCAAAAAAAGTACGCTGAACGCTAACCTCTTAATTTTGTACAAATAATAACCAATCTCGTGTGGCACACATGCGCAACATGACGGTAATATTATAAGTACAGACTGGTTAAGACTATTACAAACCCTTAATTTGTTTGTGGTTATTTTTTGAGTTAACTCTCTGAATTGACTAATTCAGGTTGCTAGCATGGACGACAGTTACATTACATCTTACCCAAGGAGCACCTATGACTGTCATGAACGTCGAAAAAAAGGTTGCAAATAATATCGATTTGTCAAAACACGGCTTACACGATGTTAAAGAGATTGTTCGTAACCCTACCTATGAACAACTTTTCGTTGAAGAAACAAAGCCGGAGCTGGAAGGATTTGAGAGAGGCACTGTAACGGAGCTAGGCGCAGTGGCTGTCGATACCGGGATTTTTACCGGTCGTTCTCCCAAAGACAAATACATTGTGCGCGACAACACTACCGAAAACACCCTGTGGTGGTCAGATCAAGGAACGAATGATAATAAGCCTATCGACCAACACGTCTGGGATGACCTTAAAGCCCTCGTTACCCGCCAACTATCAGGCAAACGTGTGTTTGTGATTGATGGTTACTGTGGCGCCAACCCCGATACCCGACTGAGCATCCGCGTGATCACCGAAGTGGCCTGGCAGGCACACTTCGTGAAAAACATGTTTATCCGCCCAACCGAAGAAGAGCTGGAAAACTTTGAACCTGATTTCGTGGTCATGAACGGTGCGAAGTGCGTCAACGAGAAGTGGCAGGAGCATGGTCTGAACTCCGAAAACTTCACGGTATTCAACCTGACTGAGCGCATGCAGCTCATCGGTGGCACCTGGTACGGCGGTGAAATGAAGAAAGGTATGTTCGCGATGATGAACTACTTCCTTCCGCTCCAGGACATTGCTTCTATGCACTGCTCCGCCAACATGAACAAAGACGGCGAAGTGGCTGTCTTCTTTGGTCTTTCCGGCACGGGGAAAACCACACTATCTACCGACCCAAAACGTGCACTGATCGGTGATGACGAGCACGGCTGGGATGACAACGGCATCTTCAACTTCGAAGGTGGCTGTTACGCGAAAACCATCAAGCTCTCTAAAGAAGCTGAGCCAGACATCTATAATGCGATTCGTCGCGATGCACTGCTCGAGAATGTCACCGTTCGCAACGACGGCTCCATTGATTTCGACGACGGTTCAAAAACAGAAAATACCCGTGTTTCTTACCCGCTTTATCACATTGAAAACATTGTGAAGCCGGTATCGAAAGGCGGCCATGCTAACAAAGTGATCTTCCTGTCTGCCGATGCGTTTGGTGTATTGCCACCAGTGTCTAAACTGACGCCTGAGCAAACCAAGTACCACTTCCTGGCTGGCTTCACCGCCAAACTGGCGGGTACTGAACGTGGTATCACCGAACCAACCCCAACCTTCTCAGCGTGCTTCGGCAATGCGTTCCTGACTTTACACCCAACCAAGTATGCAGAAGTACTGGTGAAGCGTATGGAAGCGTCAGGTGCAGAAGCCTATCTGGTCAACACTGGCTGGAATGGCTCAGGTAAGCGTATTTCTATTAAGGATACCCGCGCGATCATCGATGCGATTCTGGACGGCTCGATTGAAGAAGCTGAAACCAAAGTGGTGCCAATCTTCAATCTGGAAGTGCCTGTGAAGCTGCACGATGTTGATCCAGATATTCTGGATCCTCGTGACACTTACGTTGACCCTCTGCAGTGGGAAAGCAAAGCCGAAGATTTGGCAAAACGCTTTATCGACAACTTTGCGAAATACACTGACACCCCAGAAGGTCAGGCGCTGGTGAAAGCAGGCCCGCAGCTAGACTAACCGACAGTCGCCACAAACATAAAGATAGAAAGCCCCCTGCTCCGGGGGCTTTTTGTTTTGCAGTTTGACGGACAATCTCTAAATTCCTCCATTGCCTTGGCGCTGAAACAGATTACTGCTTGAATAACGTTGATTTTTGCGCCAACCTCAACAGAATCGCGGCGTAACACGCTGCCCCTTTCGCATCTGATAACCATAGAGAGAACATCGCCAAATGCGTTTCCTCGCCAAGTTGTTTGCCTCGCTTGTCATTATCACCTTGGTCGCATTGGGTGCGCTTATCACCGTACTCAGCACGAATTACGGCCTGCCATTGGTGCAAAAAACCGTGGCAACTCTCACGCCTTATACCTTGCGTGCCACCTCGCTGGATTACGATCTGCTCTCGCCTTTTTCCTTCACACTGATTGAGCCAGAACTGGTTGAACAGGAAACAGAAAACACCCTTTACCGTGCAGGCTACGCTTCAGCAGCGCTGTCGCTTTGGGACTCCATTGATGGTTCGCTGGTATTGCAAAGCGCAGTGATCCGCAAAGCGACGATTAATTTGGCCGACAAAGCGGCACTTCCGGAATCACTGTCGATAAAGCATCTTGCGCTGGACGATGTCGCCTACCAAAGCAGTGCGTTTGCGTTTGACCATGCCGATATTCAAATCGCCAACTGGCAAAATACCGAAGAGAAATGGGGAAGCTGGCAGGGACAGTTCCAATTCTCGGCACCCTCTCTTTCTATCGACGGTCAGACCCTGACCAACCTCTTGCTCGACAGTGAGCTGAATGAGGAAAAATGGGAAATTTGGGGCCTGTCGTTTAACAGCCAGTTTGGCAATATCACTGGCAGTGCCACCATTGAGGACCGCAAGGTCACACTCCACCAGCTTACATTGAGTGACGCACGTATTGAGCCTTCTGATAACCTTTCGAATCTCACTGCAATGTGGGCATCGCTGAGCGAAGATTACGACATTGCCATCAACCGCCTTGATTTGCTGGACGTCAGTGCATCTCTGGACACGCTTACCCTCGAGCATCTAAACCTCTCGGCGCAATCGGTCAACTTGCAGGGCGGCGAGTTGGTGTGGGCTGCCAACGATGCTTCCTCCCTGCTTTCTTTCAATGCCAATTTGATTAACTACGATACGTGGCTCTTGACCGATGTGCTGGCAGAGATGTCGCTTTCCCCTGCACGTATCGAGGTCGGTGCCTTTTCCTCCAAAGTGGATGACGAGGGGTATATCTCCTTTGCCGGTGACATGACACCAGCGTCACTTTCATTGCGCTCACTGGTATTGAATGGACTCACCCTTGAGCTTGAAGACGGGTTGTCCCGGTCACTTTCGACGTACTGGAAGGGTTTTGACAATATCCGGTTGAACAACCTTACTGTGAGACACACGAACATCACTGTGCCAGATCCGGCTTTCCCACTGCAGGTGATGGGTCTCAACCTGAAAGGAAAAGATTTACTGCTAAGGCAAGCCAGTCACAACGGGATGTGGCTAGGTGAGCTAACGGGGAGTGCTAAAGCCGCCAGCATCAACCGTATTCCGGTTTCCTCTCCGTATCTGGCAATGCGTGTCGAAGATGGCGTATGGCGGCTTGACCCATTGAGCCTGACGTTTCAACAAGGCCAGCTGGCCGCTAAGGCCAATGCCGACCTAACCAACCCAAGTCGTCCTTGGCTGTTTGAAGGCACAGGGCTCAGTTTGCCAACCGCCATTTATTCGCGCTGGTTGGGTCTGAACCTGCCTCTTGAAGGTGAACATGATCTGTCAGTGCGAGTCTCTGCACTGGGTGGTGATAAGGACAGTCTGGCTTACAGCCTGACCGGAGATCTCAAAGCCACACCGCACCGTACCGTGATGCTTGCTAACCAAGGAGAATCCTTCGGTCAATCTTTGTTGATGTTGTTTGCGGATAAAAGCGGGGAAGCGGAGAAGGTGGCACTGCCAGTGAGTCTTGGCGAAGTGAAAATCGCTGCCGATCGCGGCCGGATTGGGCTGGCTCCGCTCAGTTTAGTGCAGGAAGGACAGCGCTCAACGTTGTCGGGACAATGGGATCTGGTGACGGGCAATGGCGGATTGTCCCATTCACGCCAGTAAACAAGTTGGAAAATCAGCCAAACAGTAATGTTTGGCTTTCAATGGTATCTGCTGCTTTTTCCTGCTCAGGAACCAGCATGTAAGTGCCTGTGAAGGTCCCCGCCACATCATCGCCACTGTAGAAAGTGACTTCCAGTTTCACCCGGGCTTTGCGGCCGTTTTCAAGGCGATCGAGATCCCCACTTAGCCCATCAAGAGATACCGCAGCGCGTGGACGTTCCAGAATCGGCCGACGGTATCGGATATGGCTGTCAGCCAGCACGATGCTTGCTGATAACTGACGCTCTTTCATCAGCAGCCATACCATCCCCCAACCAGCAAGGGTTGCCATGCTGAACACACTGCCTGCAAACATGGAATCATGGGGATTGAGGTTGGCATTGAGCAGCGCGCAAATTTCAAAGCGGTAGCCAGTAAACTGATTGATGCGGATACCCATTTTGTCGCTGATGGGGATTTGCTGTTCCCAGCGCTGCTGAAGTTCGTGACACCATTCCGGGCGGCGCACTACATCGGACATCATATCGAGGGTTTTCAGCATCTGTTGGTGACGCACAGGGCCGCGCTCTTCACTCAGCTCACCCTGATTGACAAAACCGTTCTGGCTATAGAAACCAATGGCGTCTTCACGGGCGTTACAGACCAGTCGCTTCGCCCCTTCCTGCCGTGCCAGCGATTCCAGCGTCATCAGGATCAGTGCACCTAAGCCACGCTGTCGATATTGCGGAGCCACGGCCATGTAGCGAATTTGGCCGTCGTTGTCCGGTGTCAGGTAAAGACGGCCAATGGCGATCGGCTCACCTTTAGCGTCAACAATCATGCGGTGGTGAGAACCAACATCATAGGCGTCACGCTCAGAGCCTTCCGGCAGACGCCAAGGTTCACGAAGCATCTTCCAGCGAAAATGAAAATACGCTTGAAGCTCATCATCCTTGGTAGGGGTGATTAACCGAAACATCCTGTTTCTCTCCTCGTGAACCCAACTGGGTTATTAAACCTGCAGCCAGAAAGTCACCGGACCATCATTCACCAGGCTCACTTTCATGTCGGCTGCAAACACACCATTTTCTGTTTTGACACCGCTTTCGCGACAATATTGCGAAAACAATTGATAAAGACGATCCGCTTCCGCCGGAGGCGCGCCGTTAAAACTGGGACGCATCCCTTTGTTAGTGAGAGCTGTCAGCGTGAACTGGGAAACCACCAGTACCTCTCCACCCGCCTGTTGCACATTCAGGTTCATCTTGTCGTTTTCGTCACTGAACACGCGGTAACCCAGAACCTTCTCATGCAGGCGATGCGCTTTCTTGTCGTCATCGCCTTTTTCAACACCCAGCAGCACCAACAGCCCTTTGCCAATCGCACCAACGGTCTCGCCGTCAACCACCACACTGGCTTCGCTTACTCGCTGGATAAGCGCAATCATAGCAGCTCCTTTCTTATCGTCTTAATTATCAGTAAGTTGTTTTGGTTCTGAAGGGGTGGGGGTATCCCACATCTTGCGCTCGCCGAGCGAAGCGGTGATCTCAGCACCAATCAGCACGATACACCAGCTGAGATAGACCCAGACAAACAGCAAAGGGACCACAGCAAGCGCACCGTAAATCAGTTCATAGGACGGGAAATTGGTGGCATAGAAGGCAAAGCCTTTTTTACTGAATTCAAATAGCAGAGCAGCTGATATCGCCCCGGCAGATGCATGCGCAAGGCGCACCCGGCAATTAGGTACCAGCGTATAGAGCCCCAAAAATGCCAGGCCGGTGAGCAAAAACGGCAACCACTTCAGCAGGGTCGGTGCCCATATGTCTGCCCCATCAAGCTCGAGCAGGTTCAATGACCCCAGATAAGAGCTCACACCCAGACTGCTGCCCACCAACACAGGGCCAAGGGTCAGCACCATCCAGTAAATAGAAAACGACACCACAGGCGCGCGTTTGTGTTTAATTCGCCAAATGTAGTTCAGGCTCTTATCGATAGCCGAGATCAGCATCAAAGCCACCACAAACAGGAAGGCCACACCAACAGCAGTCATCTTGCCTGCATTCGCGACAAACTGGTTGAGGTATTGCTCTAACGCATCACCGGAAGCAGGGACAAAGTTATGCAGTACAAAAGTGCGGATCTGATCGCCGGCATCGGCAAAGCCCGGGATTAACGATAATGCCGACAGCACCACAGTGATGAGCGGTACCAGTGACAGCAAAGTGACATAAGCCATGTAACCGGCAGTCACTGTCAGGCGGTCATGAATAACACGTCGAATAAGATGCCTTGTGAAGGCGAACAGAATTTGCCCTACCTTGGGCAATGAATGCTTGAGTCGTTCCAATGCTTCAACCATAGTCTTTATTTAGAAAATTAATCATACACGAAGGAGTGTACCGTGCGCCTCATCTCCACCCTGCTTTTGTTTTTTACGCTGGCTGGCTGTCAGTCAGCTTACTACGCCACCATGGAAAAGGTTGGCGTGCATAAGCGTGACATCATGGCCGATCGCGTTGAGGCGGCTTCCGATGCACAGCAGGAAGCCAGCGAGCAGTTTACCAGTGCACTTGATGCACTCACCACTCTGACTAATTTTGATGGTGGAGAGTTACAAACAATGTACGACACCATCAACGATCAATATGAAGACAGCGAAGCTGCGGTGAAAAATGTGCGCGAGCGCATCGAAGCCGTAGAAGATGTGTCTGATGCCCTGTTCGATGAGTGGCGCGAAGAGTTGTCACTCTATTCCAGTGCCACGCTTCGCCGTGACAGCGAACGTAAACTAAAGGAAACCGAACGCAGTTACGCACAAATGCTGTCTGCGATGAAAAAAGCAGAAAGCAAAATGGAGCCGGTTCTCGACACATTACGTGATAACACCCTTTACCTGAAGCACAACCTCAATGCCGCTGCGATTGGCGCCTTGAAGGGAGAGTTTGCTGGTTTAGAAAATGAAATAAATCGCGCAATCAAAGACATGCAAACCGCTATTGCAGAGTCAGAGCGTTTCTTGGCAACGTTAAAGAACTAGAGTGTAGGCTCTAACTGTCTCAATGCTTTTCTCGAAGTTGAAACAGACGGTGTGAGACAAACTACCGTAATGTGTGCCCAGGCAATTTACTGCCTGCATTCAACGGTAGTACCGTTTCTCAACTTGGAGGAGAAAATATGAGCATTATTTCTTGGATCATTCTTGGCTTACTCGCAGGTATTCTGGCGAAGTGGATCATGCCTGGAAAAGACGGTGGCGGTTTCATCATCACTACCCTGCTGGGTATTGCAGGCGCCGTGGTGGGCGGCTGGGTCAGCACACTGCTGGGCATTGGCACCACAACCGGTCTGAGTATTGGCGGCATCGTGATGGCAACAGTGGGCGCACTTATCCTGCTGTTTGTTTATAACAAGTTCGTCAAATAACGCAGAAAAACAAAAGCGATAGATACAAAAAAGCCTCCCAACCGGGAGGCTTTTTTACGTTCCTAAGAAGGCTTACTTGCTGCCGCGGCTTGCGCGCTTACGGTCAGTTTCTGTCAGCAGTTTCTTACGGATACGGATGCTCTCAGGGGTCACTTCTACCAGTTCGTCGTCATCGATGAACTCCAGTGCCTGCTCAAGCGTGTACTTGATTGGTGAAGTCAGCACCTGTGCGTCATCAGTACCTGATGCACGTACGTTAGTCAGCTGCTTACCTTTCAGCGCGTTAACAGTCAGGTCGTTGTCACGGCTGTGAATACCGATAACCATACCTTCATAAACTTCAACACCGTGACCGATAAACAGACGACCACGCTCCTGCAGGTTGAACAGGGCGTTAGTCAGGGCTTTACCCGCTGCGTTCGCAATCAGTACGCCGTTGTTACGCTGGCCGATGTTGCCGCCTTTGTGTGGACCGTAGTGGTCATAGGTGTGGTACATCAGACCTGAGCCAGAAGTCAGGGTCATGAACTCAGTCTGGAAGCCAATCAGGCCACGAGATGGCATGATGAAGTCCATACGTACACGGCCTTTACCGTCTGGAGACATGTCTTTCAGCTCACCTTTACGCAGGCCGATTTTCTCCATGATGCCGCCCTGGTGCTCTTCCTGAACGTCGATGGTTACGGTCTCAAACGGTTCCATCAGCTGGCCATCTTCTTCTTTCAGAATAACTTCTGGGCGAGATACAGCAAGCTCGAAGCCTTCACGACGCATGTTTTCGATCAGGATAGACAGGTGCAGTTCACCACGACCTGAAACGCGGAATTTATCCGGGTCTTCAGTTTCTTCAACGCGCAGTGCAACGTTGTGAACCAGTTCTTTCTGCAGACGCTCAAGGATGTTACGTGAAGTCACGAACTTACCTTCTTTACCTGCGAAAGGAGAGGTGTTCACCTGGAAAGTCATCGTCACAGTTGGTTCGTCAACAGACAGCGCTGGCAGCGCTTCAACCGCGTTCACGTCACAGATGGTGTCAGAGATTTTCAGCTCACCCAGACCTGTGATTGCGATGATGTCACCTGCCGCTGCAGATGCAACGTCATGGCGCTCAAGGCCCAGGTAACCCAGTACAGTACCGACTTTACCGTTACGGGTCTTACCGTCAGCACCTACGATGGTCACTTGCTGGTTAGGTTTTACAGAACCGCGGGTCACACGGCCAACACCGATAACGCCAACGTAAGAGCTGTAGTCCAGCTGAGAGATCTGCATTTGCAGAGAGCCTTCGGTATCAACTTCTGGTGCTGATACGTTATCAACGATAGCCTGGAACAGTGGTTCCATGTTCTCGCCGGTTTCGCCTTCTTCCAGTGTCGCCCAACCGTTTAGTGCTGATGCGTAAACCACTTGGAAGTCCAGCTGCTCGTCAGTTGCACCCAGGTTATCGAACAGGTCAAACACCTGATCCATTACCCAGTCAGGACGCGCGCCAGGACGGTCGATTTTGTTGATAACAACGATTGGCTTCAGACCGTGTGCGAACGCTTTTTGCGTTACAAAGCGAGTTTGTGGCATTGGGCCATCAACTGCGTCAACGATCAGAAGTACAGAGTCAACCATCGACATGATACGTTCCACTTCACCACCGAAGTCGGCGTGTCCTGGGGTATCTACGATGTTGATGCGGTAATCATTCCAGTTAATCGCGGTGTTCTTCGCCAGAATGGTAATGCCACGCTCTTTCTCGATGTCGTTCGAGTCCATGACGCGTTCTTCGTGCTCGCCACGGGTTTCCAGGGTGCCAGACTGCTGAAGCAGTTTGTCAACCAGGGTGGTTTTACCGTGGTCAACGTGCGCGATGATCGCGATGTTTCTTAGTTTATCTATCTGTAAAGTAGACATGGGTTCTCTTTCACTCAAAAAAGATGTGCCGCCAAAAGCCCCGGCTTTGCCGAAAGCGCTCACCGCCACTGATTAAAAATCCGGCCGTAATTTACCAGATTTTTATTGAAAACCCACGAAATATGTGACTTAGGATCAATTTATATTCGTTCTGCCTTGTTACCGACACAAAAAGTCCACTTTGGAAGTCTGTCTCCATCCCTTATCCAATACTGTCTGAGAGCCAACAGTGCGCTACATTTGGGCAACATTTTTCTCCCTTATCATGGGTCGACTTCTTGCGTTTTTTATTGCACCACAATAGGCCGAATTTCGATCCACCTCACAGCTCCAACATTGTCTTATCCATCACATTGATCTGACGTTGACAACATAGCCGAACCGCTGCTGAATGAGTTGATTGGCACGCAACCCTTCCAGTTGCACTATATTGGTGCGGACGCGCACCATAATTGATCGAAGTAACGCACTTTTTTAAGTCATTTTCGTGTAACAGCGCGGAATGACTGGGATTTCAAACTTGGCACACTTTTAGCTTTAGTGGAGCCAGACCCATTTTTTGGTGGAACGCATAGAAGCAACTTCACCAAGTTAGAGAACAATGACACCGGAGGTTTATTCACATGTCAGTAGAAAACGTACTCGCCTTAATCCAAGAGCACGAAGTTAAGTTTGTTGACCTGCGCTTCACCGATACCAAAGGTAAAGAGCAACACATCTCAATCCCAGCACACCAGATCGACGCGGACTTCTTCGAAGAAGGTAAAATGTTCGACGGTTCATCTGTTGCAGGTTGGAAAGGCATTAACGAGTCAGACATGGTGATGATGCCTGACGCGTCTTCAGCAGTACTTGACCCATTCACGGAAGACGCAACGCTGAACGTACGTTGTGACATTCTTGAGCCAGCAACTATGCAGGGCTACGACCGTGACCCACGTTCTATCGCAAAACGCGCTGAAGACTACATGCGCTCTACCGGTATCGCAGACACTGTTCTGATCGGTCCTGAGCCAGAGTTCTTCCTGTTTGACGATGTGAAATTCGCGACTGACATGTCAGGTTCTTTCTTCAAGATTGACGACGTAGAAGCAGCATGGAACACCGGTTCTGATTTCGAAGGCGGTAACAAAGGTCACCGTCCAGGCGTTAAAGGCGGTTACTTCCCAGTAGCACCAGTTGATTCATCTCAAGACATCCGTTCAGCAATGTGTCTGGTTATGGAAGAGATGGGTCTGGTTGTTGAAGCACACCACCACGAAGTAGCAACTGCAGGCCAGAACGAAATCGCAACGCGTTTCAACACCCTGACCAGCAAAGCGGATGAAATCCAAATCTACAAGTACGTTGTTCACAACGTAGCACACGCATTTGGTAAGACTGCGACCTTCATGCCTAAGCCACTGGTTGGCGATAACGGTTCAGGTATGCACGTTCACCAATCTCTGGCGAAAGACGGTCAGAACCTGTTCGCTGGCGACAAGTACGGCGGCCTGTCTGAAACTGCACTGTTCTACATCGGCGGTATCATCAAGCACGCTCGCGCAATCAACGCATTCGCGAACGCGTCTACCAACTCATACAAGCGTCTGGTTCCAGGCTTCGAAGCTCCAGTTATGCTGGCATACTCTGCACGTAACCGTTCTGCTTCTATCCGTATCCCAGTGGTACCAAGCCCGAAAGCACGTCGTATCGAAGTTCGCTTCGGTGATCCATCTGCTAACCCATACCTGGCGTTCGCAGCAATGCTGATGGCTGGTCTTGACGGTATTAAGAACAAGATCCACCCTGGCGATGCAATGGATAAAGACCTGTACGACCTGCCAGCAGAAGAAGCAGCAGAAATCCCAACTGTTGCTGAGTCTCTGCAGCAAGCTCTGCAAGCACTGAGCGACGACCGTGAGTTCTTGACTTCAGGCGGCGTGTTCTCTGATGACTTCATCGATTCTTACATCGCACTGAAATCTCAGGATGTTGAGAAGGTGAACATGACCACTCACCCACTGGAATTCGAACTGTACTACTCAGTGTAATTCAACGGGTTTCATACCAAATCAAAGGGCTCGCTCACAGGCGGGCCCTTTTTCTATTGTCTGGATTTCTCCCCCACGGAAAATAGGTTTGTTGGCATCCCGCCAGAAACTCAAGGAATTCATGATGCGCAAAATAGGTATGCTCCTTTTTGGTGCACTGTCTGTGTCCGCCAGCGCGGGTGAGTATTACCGCTGGGTTGATGAAAATGGCACTCTGCATTTCAGCGATTCGCCACCTTCCGTGAGTTTGGATCTCGAGGTGGAGTTAGGTACGATTCCTCTGCCCGCTCAGAGGCCATCCAATGTTGTTTCACCTGCCGCTCCGGAAGCGCCGCCCATACCTGATACCCCCGAAGCGCCGACGCTGGCCAGCTCAATTTCCCTGCTCTCTCCGGGCGATGAGGCCACCATTCGCAGTAATGAAGGCAGTATCACCCTCAACATTTCTACCGACCTGCCACTAGGGAAAAATCAATCTGTTCGCGCCGTGATTGATGGAAAGAAACAGCCTGCCTCAAAAGGTGCATCTCTCACCGTAACGAACGTCGATCGAGGCACCCACACCATAAAGGTGCAATTACTACAAGATGGCAAGGTAATTGCAGCATCCCATTCAATAACCGTGTATCTGCATCGGGCAACCAAGAAAAAAGCACTGCCTCCGGGCAAGCCAAGCCCCAGATAACACAGGTTAAGACGCTATTTGGCAGCGCTGCTGTAGAAAGCGGTTTTTCTTCGCTGCACAACAACGCACTATCGAGTAAACTAGATTGCACCATATTAGTGCAATCAAAAGGAAGGTAATGTGGCCACGCTGACCGAAACTGTTATGGATAACCTGATCACTGCGGTGTTGGTGCTTGATAATGATCTTGTTGTCACCTATGCCAACCCTGCAGCCGAGCAACTGCTCTGCCTGAGTGCACGTCGTTTACTAGAGCATCCCCTTCCCGAACTGTTGCAACACTGTTCAATCGACCTCAGCCTGGTCAAGGAAACGCTTTCTGGCGGTCAAGGACTCACCGACAGCGATGTCACCATCGTCGTAGATGGCCACCAGCGCAAAGTAGAGTTGAGTGCCAGCCCTTTGATGTGGGCGCGTAGTCCTTCCATGCTGATTGAAATCAAAGCCATTGGCCATCAACAGCAAATCAGTAAAGAGTTGCAGCAGCAAGCACAACAGCAGGCAGCCAAAGAACTGGTGCGTGGACTTGCTCATGAAATTAAAAACCCGCTCGGTGGCCTTCGTGGTGCAGCTCAGCTTTTAGAGAAAATGCTGCCCGACCCAAATCTTGCAGAATATACCCGCATCATCATTGAGCAGGCTGACCGTCTGCGCAATCTGGTCGACAGGCTGCTAGGGCCACAAAAGCCCGGTCACCGCCAACAAGAAAACATCCACGTCATACTGGAGAAAGTTCGCCAGCTGGTTGAACTCAGTGCAGATAAAGTGGTGGTAGAACGTGACTACGACCCCAGCCTGCCCGACATTGAGATGGATCCTGACCAGATGGAACAGGCCATTCTTAACGTGGTGAACAATGCAGCGCAAATTATGGGAGACAGCCCAAATGCTGAAATCGTTCTCCGCACCCGTACTGAGCATCAAGTCGTGATTGGCGGGAAACGCCACCGTTTGGCTGCACGTATCGATATTTCTGACAATGGTCCTGGCATTGCCCCTGAGCTCCAGGACACCTTGTTTTATCCCATGGTGTCAGGGCGCCCCGGAGGCACAGGGCTTGGACTTTCCATTACCCGAAACCTCATAGATCAGCATAAAGGCAAGATTTACGTTAATAGCTGGCCGGGACACACCACTTTCACCATTTTGTTACCAATTCGTCGCTAAGGGGAGAATATGAGCAAAGGACTAATCTGGGTCGTCGATGACGACAGCTCAATCCGCTGGGTACTGGAACGCACCCTGAGCGCAGCTGGGCTTGCTTGTGAAACTTTCGCCGACGCTGACAGCGTGCTGGATGCATTAAACCGGGAAGTCCCGGATGTACTTGTCTCCGATATCCGCATGCCAGGCACCGATGGCTTCACCCTGCTAAACCGTCTGCAATCTGAATACCCGACGCTGCCCGTCATCATCATGACGGCTCACTCGGATCTGGATGCTGCGGTGAGCGCGTATCAGAAAGGGGCATTTGAATACCTGCCAAAACCGTTTGATATTGATGAAGCCGTCGCGTTGGTTGAGCGCGCCGTCTCCCACAGTCAGGAGCAAAAACGCCAGCGCTCTCCCAAGGAAACCATGGAAGCCGCACCGGAGATTATCGGTGAAGCGCCTTCTATGCAGGAAGTTTTCCGCGCCATCGGTCGCCTTTCCCGTTCATCGATTTCCGTATTGATCAACGGTGAGTCAGGTACGGGTAAAGAGCTGGTTGCCCATGCTCTTCACCGCCACAGCCCACGTGCGTCAAACTCTTTTATCGCGCTTAACATGGCGGCCATCCCTAAAGACTTGATTGAATCAGAACTGTTTGGTCACGAGAAAGGGGCCTTTACCGGTGCCAACAATGTCCGTCAGGGCCGCTTTGAGCAGGCCAATGGCGGCACCCTGTTTCTGGATGAAATCGGTGATATGCCGCTCGATATCCAAACCCGTCTGCTGCGCGTGCTGGCCGATGGCCAGTTTTATCGTGTCGGCGGCCATCAGGCCATCAATGTGGATGTCCGCATCATTGCAGCAACCCACCAGAACCTTGAAAGGTTGGTCGCTGAAGGCAGTTTTCGTGAAGACTTGTTCCACCGCCTGAACGTCATTCGTGTTCACCTTCCACCGCTTCGTGAACGTCGTCAGGATATCGGTCAACTCGCCAAACACTTTCTCAAGCGAGCTTCTGATGAGCTCGATATCGAGGTCAAATCACTGCACCCGACCACGCTGGATTTAATGTCAGGTCTTTCCTGGCCCGGTAACGTACGCCAGCTTGAAAACACCTGTCGCTGGCTGACAGTGATGGCGAGCGGTAAAGAAATTTTGCCCGAAGACTTGCCGCCAGAGCTGATGCAACCTGAATCAATGGAAAGTACCGGCGAAGGTGACAGCTGGCAGGCCGCGCTATCCCAATGGGCCCGTCTGTCGCTGGATAACGGTGATGACAATCTGCTACGTGAAGCCTTGCCTGAATTTGAACGTATCTTGCTGCGTGAAGCACTCAGCCACACACGGGGGCACAAGCAGGAAGCAGCAAAACTGCTTGGTTGGGGACGTAACACTCTGACCCGTAAGCTCAAAGAGCTTCAAATGCCATAAACCCAAAACAGCTCACCATTTAAACAAATTTGGTAAACAACCTTTTCAAAACCGCCTTTTTAGGCGGTTTCCTTTTCCTGCCCTACTGACGACCTTGTATTTAGTCCTTATACTTGCCAAAAGTTGATTTAAGGATATTCACATGATCGCAACCCACCTTCCTCTGACGGACCTGCACCGTCACCTTGATGGCAATATTCGTATTAACACCATTCTGGAACTGGGTCAGAAGTTCGGCATGACGCTTCCTGCTGACACTATCGACACACTCCGCCCACACGTTCAGGTTATGTCTAACGAGCCGGATCTGGTTGGTTTCCTGTCCAAGCTGGATTGGGGTGTCGCTGTACTGGGCGATCTGGATGCGGTTCGCCGTGTTGCCTATGAAAACGTCGAAGACGCACTGAATGCACGCATTGACTATGCAGAGCTGCGCTTCTCACCTTACTACATGGCGATGAAGCACCAACTGCCAGTGCAAGGTGTGGTGGAAGCGGTGATTGATGGCGTTCAGGCTGGTAGCCGTGACTTCGGCGTGAAAACCAACCTGATTGGTATCATGAGCCGTACTTTTGGTGTGGAAGCCTGCATGCAAGAGCTGGATGCGCTGTTGGCACTGAAAGAGCACCTGGTTGCTATCGATTTGGCCGGTGACGAGCTGGGCCAGCCGGGTCACCAGTTCAACGACCACTTTGCCAAAGTCCGTAAAGCCAACCTGAATGTGACTGTGCACGCTGGCGAAGCAGCTGGGGCAGAAAGCATGTGGCAGGCAATCAATGAGCTGGGCGCAACCCGTATCGGCCATGGTGTGAAAGCCATCGAAGACCCATCTTTGATGGAGTTTCTGGCGAAGAACCGTATTGGCATTGAGTCTTGCCTGACCTCTAACGTGCAAACCAGCACCGTGGCTTCATTGGAAGCACACCCGGTGAAACAATTCCTGGCACAAGGCATTCTGGCAACGTTAAACACCGATGACCCTGCAGTATCAGGTATCGAGTTGCCTTACGAATACGAAGTAGCCGCACCACAGGCTGGTCTGAGCCAAGCGCAAATCACTCAGCTTCAAGCGAACGGCATGGAAATCGCGTTCCTGTCTGATAGCGAAAAAGCGGAACTGAAAGCCAAAGCGGCATCCCGCGGCTAATCCGTTCACCTGAAAAATATCCTGAAAACACCGGCAAAAGCCGGTGTTTTTTTGTTCAAAACTCAAGTAGAATGCCGCCGAATTTTAAGCAACCAAGGTCAATGCAAAGCCTTTGCTTTGATAATCCCCTTGGTTGAAAACCCATATTTACGCCGGATAAGAAGTATCATGTTCGACGCACTGTTTACCGCAAATGAAATTGTTGCTGCTGGCCCAGGTCAACTGGCAGCGGCAGCTCTGGCTGTGGTGCTGGCTATTTTCAGCATCGGCAGCGGCGTATAACGCCCCATCAACAGCCAACAAAAAAGCCGCAATCAGCGGCTTTTTTCGTTTCTTGTGGTGTGAGACAGCATTAAATCACGCGGGAAAACTGCTGCTGACGCGCTCTGTCACGCAAGTAAGTGTCAAAGCACATGCAGATGTTGCGAATCAGCAGGCGCCCTTTCAGCGTCACTTTAATGGTATCTGCATCGATGCTCACCAGCTCATCATCGACAAAGCACTGCAGTAAATCCAAATCTTCCGCAAAGTAGGTATCGAAGGAAACATCAAACTCGCGTTCAATCGCACGCTTGTCCAGGGTGAAGTTGCAGATCAGCGATTTGATGACTTCGCGGCGAAGCAAATCATCGCCATCCAGCATCACGCCTTTCCACAGCGCATGGCGTTGCTCGTCGACCTGACCGTAGTATTTCTTCAGCTCTTTCTGGTTCTGTGCATAGCAATCACCAATCATGGAAATCGCTGACACCCCCAACCCCAGCAGATCGCAATCGCCTTGGGTGGTGTAACCCTGGAAGTTTCTGTGGAGGATGCCTTCACGCTGCGCTACCGCCAGTTCATCATCCGGCAAGGCAAAGTGGTCCATACCGATAAACTGGTAGCCTGCGCCAGTCAGGGTGTTAATGGTTTGCTCCAGCATCGCCAGTTTTTCCTGTGGCGATGGCAAATCGTCTTCTTTGATTTTTCGCTGCGCCGCGAACAGCTGTGGCAGGTGCGCATAGTTGAAAACAGACAAACGGCCCGGCTGCATGGTCAGCACCTGCTCTAATGTCTTAGCAAAGGTTGCACTATCTTGGTGCGGAAGGCCATAAATCAGATCCAGGTTGGTCGAGCGAAAGCCCAATTCTTTGGCACGCACCACCATGGCTTTGATGAAGTCTTCATCCTGCTCACGGTTCACCGCTTTCTGAACTGTCTTATCGAAATCCTGCACGCCGATACTTAGACGGTTGAAGCCTTCACTGCGCAGGTGATCCAGCATGTCGAGTTCAATCTCACGCGGATCCACTTCGATACTGATTTCTGCATCGGCATTGAGACGGAACTCTTCACGCAACAGGGACATCAGTCGGGAGATCTGTTCCTTGGTCAGAAAGGTTGGCGTACCGCCCCCCCAGTGCAGTTGAGTCACGTTTCGGTCGCGAAGCAGGTATGCACGTTGACGGATTTCCAGTTCCAGCGCATCAAGATACTGATCCGCTTTGTGTGCATGACGGGTGATCACCTTGTTACAGCCACAGTAGTAGCAAAGGGTGTGGCAGAACGGGATATGCACATACAGAGACAGATTACGATCTGGGTATTGGGTGCACGCCATATCAAACTCAGCCGCCGTGAAAACCTCATGGAATTCCAGTGCGGTTGGGTAAGAGGTGTAACGCGGCCCTGAGTAGTTATACTTCTCGATCAGTGCCTGATCCCAGATAATTTGCTGCTTAGACATGTATGTTCCCGCCAAAATGAACAACCGGAAAGTGTAAGTTGGCTAATTCTGCCACACTCTCCGGCTGCTAAGAATTGTTCCCGCACAAGGAACGGGAAAATTGTTGGTCAGATCGTACCTTTTATGGCTGAGTCGTTAACTCGCTAAGGTACGCACTGGCGTCATTTTTGCGCCAGTAAATGCGAGGATTTCCTCAAGCTCTGTATGAATGGCCTGCTGAAGACGGGCTTCCGCCTTCATACGCGCCATGTCGTGGCGCATGCGTTCACGCTTTTCGATCTTCTTACGCGCATCGCCGCGTGGCATGTCTTTCACCACATCATACAATTCGTAAAGTGCGGGGAAGCGCTCAGGGAATTCTACGCGCTTCTCTCCCTGCAGGTGGTCCATGATCATGTAAAGACGGATAGCCGCTTCTGACAGGTCGCACTGCTCTTGCAGTGTCGCCATGGCAATCACATCTACACTCTCAATGATTTTCTCGTTACGTTGCTTGATAGCGGCGTTCATCGCCTTTTCCTGCATTTTGGTTTGATGGCGAAGTTTCGACAACAACCAGCCTGCATACACAGCCAAACCGAGAATGATGGCACCACCGAGTACCACAACACCTATAGGAAGAGTTTCCAACACTTACTCCTGGTCAAATTTGAAGTTTTCAAACTCCGCCAGCAAATCGTCGTCATCGCGGCGTTTGTTTTTCTTCGGTGCTTCTTCCACTTCAGGCTCGTCCTCTTCGAACAGACCCAGTTGCTTCATTAGCACCTCAATGCGATCCAGCTTCTCATCAACATATTGCTGAAGGCCTGCGCCCAAGCTATCACCGTTTTCAATACGGTCGAGAAGCACATTTAGTTGCGCATCATTTTCCAACATTTCCAATTCCTGCTCAGCGCTCAGGCGACGGGCCTTCTTCGCTTCTGCTGATTTTGGATGTGGTTTGGCTTCTACCACCAACTGGATAGGCTTTTTGCTGCCCAGACGCGGATCGCGCTGCGCTTGCGCCTGACGCTGTTGCGCGGTTTTGCCTTCCGAGTGGCGTGAGCCAGACTTCAGACCTTTACGCTTGTTCTTCCGCTTACGCGCCAACGCAGCAATATCTTCTCTAGTCAGCGACTTTTCGCTGTATTGCGCAGGACCTTCAGAGCCAACTTTGCGGGCTTTTTTCTTGCGGGTCATTCGTTTTTCTTCCTCAGTAAAATTACGTCGTTACCAACAAAGTCCACGTCAAGACCATCACGCTCGGCCAAAAAGCGGAACGTTTCGCGACTGAAAAAACTCACGTGGGTTGGGTCATTTTTGTAATGCCAGCTTTTGAAAGCTGGAGCATCAATAACGAGCTTGGTCATAATGGCTAACCAGCCTCCCGGCTTGACCAAGTTCAGCAATTGTCTCCATTCCCTGTGAGGCATATAAAAGTGTTCAATGGCTTCTGTACAGGTCACGAAATCATACGTGGCGTCCAACGCACTGAGGTTGGGCGCAAAATACGGATCGTAAACAGCCATTTGGTGTCCGGCTTCTTCAAGCATGGCGGCTAAAGCCGGACCTGGACCACATCCAAAGTCTAAGCCTTGCTTGGCGCCCTTACCCATTTTTTCCATAAGCGGTGTCGCGAGACGGCTTAGGAAACGTCGATAGCCTTCATCTTCCACGACATTTTCATGTTTGTCGTAGACGGCTTTTTCTTCTTCCGGTGATAACAGGCACTCAGGGTCTGCAAAGACCAGGTAGCATTCCTGACAACGGAAGTAACGGCGACGTCTATCCTGCTCGAAATCGGCTATATCAGCAGATCTACATAGAGGGCATTCAAGGGACATGGGGATTTCTACACCAAATTGAATGGCGGGAAATGTAGCAGAAAGTTGAATAAGAAAAAAGCGACAGGCAAAGCCTGTCGCTCTATAGCGTTCTAATGAACGGATTTACCGTTTTCATCCCTAACAGTAACACCACATCCCGGTGAATAAGGGTCCTTCTAAGCGCGGGCATCCTGCCGTTTTTATTTGAGTTATTACTCGCAACGTCCTGTCGTCATCACCATCCTGGTGTGTGTCCTAACCTTTCGTCCTGAAGGTGGTCCATGCTGAGTGTGAATCCTTCACACTTTTGAATGCCGTCCTGACAACATAACGTCCTGGTTTCTGAGGCTTTCCTAAGCCAAAGTCCGTTTGAATCCTTGCGCAGCCCTGCGAAATCGTCCTGATTGTCCTTTCCGTGTCGTGCTCCTGTCGACATGAATAAGTTTACGCTTTCGCACTTTTCAAAACAGGCGGTAACTCACAATTCAAACCATCACCAAATGCACTTAAAAAGTATCTTTCTGAAATATAGAAGAAAAAAATAAAAACCAGCAAATATTTAAGCACCTTTCTCTATAAAGAATGGTCAATCGCTTACAAGATCATGGGAAATAATAGAAACCCAAACGAAAAAAGGCAGCGAACGCTGCCTTTTTGACGTCTTTTTGCGCAATCTGACTATTGCACAGTCTGTTAGTGCAGACCGCCTACATAGTTCGAGATAGCTTCGATTTCTTTATCTGACAGCTTCTGCGCCACAATGCGCATCATGCCGTTAAGGTCGTTGTTGCGCTTACCGTCACGGAATGCCATCAGCTGAGCTTTCATGTAATCGGCGTTTTGACCGGAAATTTTCGGGAAGCCTGACAGTGCGGTGCCATTACCACGCGGGCCGTGACACGCAATACAAGCTGCAATACCACGCTCTTGGTCACCAGCCATGTACAGCTCTCTACCGATTTCGATAGAAGATTCCGGAGTCGTACCCGGCTTCGCTGTTTGTGATGCGTAGTATGCCGCCAAATCTGCCATGTCTTGCTCAGACAGTGCAGCCACCATTCCAGCCATCACGGCATTGTTACGACCTTGTTCACCGCCAGTCGTCATACCCAGCTTGAACTCTTTGAGCTGCTTAAAAAGGTATTTTTCGTGCTGACCTGCAAGGCTAGGGTTGGCGGGAATGACGCTGTTACCGTCTGCACCGTGACAAGCGGCACAAGTGGCTGATTTTGCTTTACCTGCTTCTGCATCGCCTTGTGCAAAGGCAGTAAAGCTCGCGAATAAAGTGAGTAGTAGCGCTAATCTCTTCATGACATTCCATTTATAATTATCAAGCTTCCAATACCACGATGCCCACGCCATCATGATACAATCATCGAGCAAAAACCGAGCACGGTCATTTTACACAATTTCACATAAAAGTAATCAGTCGACTACATAAAGTCGAGACGGAGTTAACAGTGAATCCTTCACTCAACTATCGAAACACCCACTTTATTACCAGTGCGCCAGATATCAGGGCTTTACCTCATGATACTGGTATCGAGATCGCATTCGCAGGTCGTTCCAATGCTGGTAAATCTAGCTCAATAAACAGGCTTTGTGATCAAAAAAGCTTGGTGAAAACCAGTAAAACGCCGGGTCGCACACAATTAATCAACCTGTTTAAAGTGGATGAGGGATGCCACATTGTTGACTTGCCGGGTTACGGCTACGCGCAAGTGCCGCTGGAAATGAAGCTAAAATGGCAGAAATCTCTGGGCGAATACCTGCAAAAGCGTAACCAGCTTAAAGGCCTCGTCGTGCTGATGGATATCCGTCACCCACTGAAAGAGCTGGATCAGGATTTGATTTTCTGGGCGGTAGACAGCAACTTGCCGGTGCTGGCACTGCTAACCAAGTGTGACAAACTGAAAAGCGGCGCGCGCAAAGCAGAGCTTTTAAAAGTGCGTGAAGCAGCCAAAGATTTTGGCGGTGATGTAGAAGTCGAGCTTTACTCATCATTAAAGGGTATTGGTGTCGATAAACTGCGTAAAAAGCTGGATGGTTGGTACGCTCCGGCACTCGAAATCCCACAAGAATCTGATCAGCAAGATACTGAAAACGACGACGCTTAATCTGTCAGGACGCTGAAAATAAAGACCCCACCAAATAGGTGGGGTAACGGGAGAGAAATAGGAGGTTTTTTTTAGTCGTTATAAAGCTAGTGTCAGTGATTTTCCCCAACCCCGCAAGTTAGACCCGCCTAAACACCTGTCATATTTGCCTCAAAGATCAGGCACCTGTTCTGTTAAAAATTCCAACACATTGATTGTTAATCGCTTTATTTTTATTTTCCAAACTTATTTTTTAAAATGAAATATCATGAGAATCGTATAAATAACGATCGTTTTCATTCTGGAAGTGAGTTACAGATTTGATTGGATAAAAAAAGACCGAATCGATCGCTCAATTCGGTCAGAAATAACGTGTGGGTTGCCTGTCGTAAGTTGGATTGCAGACAACCCTGACACATCAAGAACAAGAAGCAGTGGTCATTATAACGCCAACGCCCTCAAATTAAAGTATTTACTCTAATAAACGGTAACAAAATACAAATACATCAATAGAAATGCAGTTAAAGCAATGTATTTAAAGCAATTAAAGAGAGATATCCAGAAGAGATATTGGATAGGAAAAGCACAATAAAAAATGCCCCGGCTGACATTTGTCAACCGGGGCTGCTGAATCAGCTAAATCCAATAACGTGAAACAAAAGGTCTGAAAGATAGAACATCTTACCTCTGTACCCTACGCCTCTTACTGTATATCAAATGGCCGATTAAGAAAACCCTTTACGTAGTTTTTTTTCATCAAATTATAAAAATGAACACCTGATGTATTCATATTGTTTCATTTAAGAAATAAAAAAGCCCGCAACAGCGGGCTTTTTTCGCGTTAAGTTTTAAGTGTTTGTGCGAGTCAGGTCGGAATCAACCACCTGATTTAATGCGCCTGATCCCAGTTTTCGCCGCTACCAGACTCGGCGACCAGCGGAACTTCTAGCAACGCAGCCGATTCCATTAACTTACAAACCTGTTGCTCAATGTCAGAAAGGTGTTCGGTATCTACTTCCAACACCAATTCATCGTGTACTTGCATGATGAGAGCCACACGACCCTCAGGCTGGGTTTGAATCCAGGCATCCACCAAAATCATCGCGCGTTTGATAATGTCAGCCGCGGTTCCTTGCATAGGAGCATTAATTGCAGCGCGCTCAGCCCCTTTGCGACGCATGGCATTGCTGGATTTGATTTCCGGCAGGTGAAGACGGCGGCCAAAGATAGTTTCTACATAGCCCTGCTCCGCAGCCTGCAGTCGGGTGGTTTCCATGTACTGGCGCACACCAGGGTAGCGCTCGAAGTAGCGTTCCATGTATTGCTGCGCTTCACCACGTGGAATGCCGAGCTGTTTCGCCAGACCAAACGCACTCATGCCATAGATAAGGCCGAAGTTAATGGCTTTCGCACGGCGACGCATTTCTGAGGTCACATCACTGATATCAATCCCCATCACTTCCGCAGCCGTTGCCGCATGGATGTCTTTGCCATGACGGAAAGCGTCAATCAGGGCTTCATCACCAGACAGGTGCGCCATGATACGTAGTTCAATTTGCGAGTAGTCGACTGCCAGAATGGTTTTCCCTGCCGGCGCGATAAACGCCTGACGGATACGACGGCCTTCTTCATTGCGGATAGGAATGTTCTGAAGGTTCGGATCGGTTGATGACAAACGACCCGTTGCCGTGACTGCCTGATGATAAGAAGTGTGCACACGGCCAGTAGCTGGTTTCACCATCTTCGGCAGTTTATCGGTATAGGTGGATTTCAGCTTCGCCAGTCCACGGTATTCCAGAATGCGTTTTGGCAGCGGGTAATCCAACGCCAGCTCCTGAAGCACTTCTTCGTTAGTAGAAGGGGTACCTGATGGTGTCTTCTTCAACACAGGAAGACCCATTTTCTCGAACAGGATTACCTGAAGCTGCTTGGGTGAGCTCAGGTTAAATTCTTCGCCAGCAATCTCAAAAGTTTCCTTTTCGAGCTCGTCCAAGCGAATCGCAATTTCCTGAGATTGCTTCGCCAGCATTTCCGCACTGATCAACACACCATGGCGCTCAATACGCGACAGTACTGGCACCAACGGCATTTCATACTGTTCGAAAATAACTTTCAGTTTCTCGTCATTGTTGAGCTGCGCCATCAGGGCATTGTGCAAACGCAGGGTGACGTCAGCGTCTTCTGCTGCGTAAGGAGCCGCCTGATCCATTTCAATCTGGTTGAAGGTCAACTGCTTCTTGCCCTTACCGGCAATCTCTTCAAAGCTGATGCATTTATGCTGCAGGTAGCGAAGTGCCAGGCTGTCCATGTCGTGCTTACCTGCCACGCTGTTGAACACGTAAGATTCCAACATGGTGTCGTAAGCAATGCCGCGCATCGCGATATCGTAACGTGCCAGCACGCTCGCATCGTATTTCAGGTTCTGGCCAACTTTCAGCGCACCGGCATCTTCGAGCCAGGCTTTCATTTCTGCCAGCACCCAGTCTCTGTCGAGCTGTTTCGGCGCATCCAGATAGTCATGAGTCAGCGGCAGGTAAGCCGCTTCACCTTCAGCAACGGCGAAGGAAATGCCTACCAGGTTGGCTTCCATGTAGTCCAGGCTGTCGGTTTCGGTATCGAAAGCCACGACATTGGTTTTCTTCAGCTTCTCCATCCAGCGTTGGAAGTCTTCTTCTGTCAGGATGGTTTCGTATTGGCTGCGATCAATCGCAGCGGCTTCGAATGTCGCTTCTGCTTTGGCAGACGATTTCGCTGATGAAGCGCCAGAAGCTGCGCGCTCTGCGACGGCATCAACACCTGCACTGCCACTTTGGGCTTCTGCCAGCCAGCGCTTGAAGTTCAGTTCAGTGAAAAGCTCAACCAACTTGTCGTTATCTGCCGCGCGGTTAATCAGCTCTTCCGGCTTAAACGGCAGCTCACAATCAAGCTTGATAGTGGCAAGCTGATAAGAGAGGTAAGCGTTCTCTTTATTGTCCTCTAGCTTCTTCGCCATGGTTTTCGAACCACGGAAGCTAAGGTCTGCAATCTTATCAAGGTTGTCATACAGCGCATCCAGACCACCGATACCGGCGATCAACGCCGTGGCGGTTTTCTCACCTACACCCGGTACGCCCGGGATGTTATCGACTTTATCGCCCATCAGTGCGAGATAGTCGATGATGTGCTCTGGGCCAAAGCCGTATTTGTCATGCACGCCTTGTGGTGTCATGATCACGTTGGTCATGGTGTTAATCAGGGTGACGTTTTCATCCACCAACTGCGCCATGTCTTTATCACCGGTGCTGATAAGGATTGGCATGCCTGCCTTAGAACCTTGCACCGCCAGTGTGCCGATAACGTCATCCGCTTCAACGCCTTCAATCACCAGCATCGGGAAGCCCATGGCTTCAATGATTTGATGCAGCGGAGCAATTTGGCTGCGCAGATCATCCGGCATTGGCGGACGGTGCGCTTTGTATTCCGCATACATGTCGTCACGGAAAGTCTTGCCTTTGGCGTCGAAAATCACCGCCACATGAGATTGCGGATACTGTTTCACCAAGCTGCGCAGCATGTTCACGACGCCATAAACAGCACCTGTTGGCTCGCCATTGGCATTGGTCAGGTTGGGAGAAGCGTGGTACGCGCGGTAGAGATAAGAAGAGCCGTCGACCAGGATCAACGGGTTATCAGAAGTCGTCGCCATAACGTTATAAGCTAACCGGAAAATGATTGATGGGTAAGGATGCCACGAGTTCCGGAGTCTGTTAACCCGAGATTTCGCTCTTCGGCTCAGGAATGCCAAGGTGATCGCTTTGGATTTACAACATTATTCTTCTCTACTTAGCCGACCTTCCCCACCCTGTGCATAAGCCTTATACACAGCTCATTCACTAAAAATCGCTGTGGATAAGTTTGTTGGTATTTATTTTCAGGTCTGTAGATCAAATTCGGAATGCCATAAGGGAAAGAAATTTACCTTATAATTTTTAGACACTTAACCTTAAGTTATTGATCATGATCAGGATCGATCGCCGATCATCGACTGTGGAAAAAGAAATTAGTGGCATGATCGAGTTATCCAGAAAAATTTTCTTTTATCGATCTGTAAGGATGTGATCCGGTTAGATTCAAATCCCTACCAGTTTGCTCATAAACTAGCCTAGCATTGATGATCTGACAGGCTAGGAATGAGCGTTGATTGCCTGTCCCGAATTTAAAATGAGGACACATTTATGAAGAAAGTGGCAGTCATTCTGGCTGGGTGTGGTGTCTACGACGGCGCAGAGATCCATGAATCCGTTTTATCCCTGTTGGCCATTGAGCAGGCGGGTGCTTCCTGGCATTGCTTCGCGCCGGATGTTGATCAACACCATGTGATTAATCATGCCGCGGGTGAAGAATCCGGTGAAACACGTAATGTTCTGGTAGAGGCGGCGCGCATTGCCCGCGGTGATGTAAAACCACTCACAGAACTCAACGTGAATGAGTTTGATGCCCTGCTGCTACCCGGCGGATTTGGCGTTGCTAAGAACCTGAGCTCCTTTGCCACCAGCGACGAAGAAATGGAGATCGAGAAAGAAGTGCTGCGCGTGTGTAAGGCATTCGCCATCGCAGAAAAACCGGCTGGTTATGTCTGTATCTCTCCCGTCTTGATCCCGAAAGTGTATGGCCCCGGTGCGAAAGGGACTATCGGTAACGATCCGCAGACCGCAGCGGCTTTCAACGCCATGGGCGGTGAGCACATTGATTGCCCAGTGGATGACTTCGTGCTGGATCAAAGCCGTCGCCTACTCTCAACACCGGCATACATGCAGGCAACCTCTGTCAGTCAGGCAAATGCGGGGATCTCTAAGCTGGTCAGTAAGCTGGTTGAACTGGCGTAGGGTTTAGCTAGGATAAAAAAGAAAAAAGCGACGCTTTTGAGCAAAAGCGTCGCCTGCATCAGGGTCAACTGCACAACGTAAGCAGTTTCATGCAAAAAACATATACTGGAAGCAATGTGAGCAATGTCGTGTGTCCGAAAGTAAGTTTCCCACTTGCCCTCGAACAAGACAAATAATAATCATTCTCATTACTATTTAGCAAGCAGTATTTTTGTTGTTTTTTACCTTCATGCCACAGGTGTGATTTTCTTCACAAAATGAAGGCGATATTGCTCCAATGCCTCTTTCTTCTCCAGATGTTCAATCTGGTAGTGGTTGTTAAGCAGCAAACACAGCATGCCTGCAAAGCAATTACGGGACTTTACCCTGAGACTGGTATAGCCATGCTTTGCCACCCAACGTTCCTGCGCATGTAACAGCGCCTGTGCAATACCGCGGCGGCGACCAGTTTTGGTCACGCCACCCAGCCAACTGTAAAAACACTCATCATCTAACTGATAGCCAATTTTGACACCGCAAAGCTCTCCGTCGATATCAGCAACCAATACCAATGAAGGCTTGTCACCAATACGTTTTTTTAGTGACTCGAGGGATTCCTGATGGGCAAATTCATCAATCTGGCTGAGCACGTTCACAGCTTCCGCCAGCGTGCCTTCTCGAATGATCATGGGATAGTCCTTGAAATGATTAGCGCCAAGACGCTCGTGTTTCGATTATAGCGCTTGAAGTTAAGACATAAAAAAAGCCGGTCTTTCGACCTAATGCATGTGAATTAAG
>NZ_LASY01000059.1:0-28487 GCF_000973155.1 Grimontia sp. AD028
GGCGGCACACACCTCGCCGCGCCTAAAACGCTTATGGCTAGAACAAAATTTAACCACCAAAGGCCAACAGCCCCTAAGAGTCACAAGGAGAAACTCATGACCACGTTATTACTTGCCGACGATCATGTCCTGCTGCAGGACGGATTGATGGAGCGCTTATCCAAGCAGCCCCAGTTCACCATTATTGGTGCCGCAAGTGATGGTGAAT
Organism: Grimontia sp. AD028; assembly: GCF_000973155.1. Lineage (NCBI taxonomy): Bacteria > Pseudomonadati > Pseudomonadota > Gammaproteobacteria > Vibrionales > Vibrionaceae > Grimontia > Grimontia sp. AD028. The sequence continues at coordinate 209 of NZ_LASY01000059.1, forward strand.
CCGCTATCGAGCAATCTTTGGCATTAAGACCGGACATCCTGCTCACCGATATCTCCATGCCAAAGAAAACAGGTCTTGAAGTCTTAAGTGAATTGCGGGAGAAAGCACCGGAAATCAAGGTTGTGATCCTCAGCATGCACAATAACAAAGAGTACATTGTCTCTGCCATGCGTGGCGGCGCGAAAGGTTATGTCCTGAAAGACGTCTCATCACAAGAGCTGGTACAGGCGCTCGACATCATTGCTGGCGGCGGTTCGTATTTCAGTGCAGGCGTTTCTGAAACGCTCATGGAAAGCATGAGCCAAATGGAAAACAGAGAACACGAAGACAACGTCCCTACCCCACGGGAAAAAGATGTGTTGGTGCTCATCGCCAATGGCGCTTGCAATAAAACCATCGCTCGTGAATTAAACATCAGTGTCCGCACTGTAGAAACCCACCGACTGCGGGTGAAGAAGAAGCTGGGCGTAACCTCAACGGCAGGCCTAGTGAAATACGCTATCGAGCAAGGCTGGGTCAAAGGAGAAACCGAGCATTAATCATTCAGGAAGCCAATCCAAGCAACCCTTGGAATAGGCACTCAAAATATCCGAGCCAGTTGCTAATAACGCGCGGATTCTTTGATGGTTTTTCCTCTCACTTTTTGACTAAAGCTAACGAATTTCCTGCCGAAAAAAGTAATCTATAGAAACTTATTGAACTGAATGATGGAGGGTTGTTAATGGACCAAGAACAATTCCCTATCCCTGAATATCCCAAACTCGGTTTCGAAGGGGTGTCGTTTCAGTCTCTTAATCAACAAGCGCCAAGTTATGTCACCACCGCAAAATGGTACGCGAGACTTATGATCTCTACGGCTTTTATGTTGTTTGCGGTGATCACGACCCTTTCCTGTTACTACTTCGGTCTCACCACCGACGTATTCTTCATCGCAACCCTGATTGGCACCCTGTTTATCTATATGATTTCAATGCCGGTACTGACGAAGGCGTATGTCACGTCGGAACGGGTCATGAAGAAAATGAAGAGGAAGAAACGTCAGTTTTACCTGCGGTCGGTAGCGAATACCCCTATCAATGACCGCCTTGAGGTCGCCAATGGCATTTGGGATGCATTACGCAGTGAAGAGTGGTCATTGTGCGTCAGTTACGCGCACACGGCAGACCGCACAAGAACGGTTTATTGTTGCCAACAGATCGGAAAAATCGCCTCGGATTTGACCCATACAGCGCCAGATGTTTTTAGCGATGCTATGCTTAAAACAATGAATAATCAAAGAGGTAGCGTACGGTATTTCTTTGACATTCTCATCATGCTTGGCGAACAGCAGTTCCATGAAGAACATGAAGCGGAAAAACATGTTCGCACCACACAGCGGATAATGGTGGACGATATTTTCACGCACCGCTAGCCAGGCAACACCCACGCAGGAACCGGAGCGCGCATGAAAATAGTCCTCGTCACTGGCGGCAGCAGCGGTATTGGTCTTCAAACAGTTCTTTCCTACCATCAGTCGGGCTACAAGGTTATTACCTGTTCCAGAAACGAAGAAAAATGGAATCAGGCACTGGCAAAGTATCCGGAACTCTCTGCGGTCGATTACCTACCTTTAGATTTAAAAGACGTTCACCAAGTTGACCGGTTTTTCAGCTACATTCGCGAGAACTATGGCCATATTGATATCGCTGTTAACAACGCCTCTCCAGTGATTGAATCGCGTGGAGACTACGCCAGTCTGCCGATTGATTCACTCTACAGCACTATGATCAGCGATTATTGGGTGCCTGCGCTTTGCTTGCGTTACGAACTTCCTCTGATGCGGGAAGGTGCCTGCATCATCAATGTCAGTTCAGTGAACGGCATTCGCCCGACGCCAAATGCCGCCATGTATTCCGGCACCAAGCATGGCCTTGAAGGGATGACACGTTCTGTCGCAGTGGAGGCAATCCGCAAAGGGATTCGCGTCAACAGTGTCGCGCCGGGCGTCACCTGGACGCCTCGCTGGGAGCAAAAGCAGCAAGAAATGGGAACCTCTTTAAAAGAGACTGTCGAAAGTCAGGTGCCATGCCAGCGCTTTGCCGAACCTCAAGAAATCGCCGATGCGATCATCTGGCTAAGTTCAGACAAAGCGAAATACATTGTGGGACACACTCTGGTTATCGACGGCGGATTGAGCCTGACTTAAACCTCAAAGAACAAAACAAAGAGGCTGCATCTGCAGCCTCTTTCGTTTCATTAGCTCCGCTTTTATTGGCTCGTTTTTCTTACCATCACCAAACGGCCGACACCTAACAGAACCATGCTCAACAAGACCAAGATGTTCATACTACCGCCACTACTGCCACCGCCGGAATGGGTCGGTGCCGGTTGGGTAAACATGGGCTGATTGTTATCCGCTCGGGTTGGTTCGACGGGTTTATTCTTTTTCACCTCACGGGCACTTTGCTCTTTGAGGACCCGCGTCTGATTCTTACGTTCTATGCCCAGTTGTTGGAAGACCTCTTCTTCAACGACCAGCAGCGAGGTGTAATCAGTCAGCAAACCATATTCCAGTGCGATGTCTTCGATAGCCTGCTCTTTGTCGCCGTCTTTTTGCTCCAGATAATCCATTTGCTCCTGCAAGTCGCGAATCGCTGAAAACGCCCACATTCTCTCAAGCTCAGGATGCACAGTTGCAGAATCAGGCAACATCACTTTGGTGCGGTATTCACGGGACTCACCCGCAATATCCATGGTGAGCTTGATATCAGCTTCACCGCCTTTGAAGTAATGTCCGAATACGGTCAGTTGTTCCCCGCGATACAGGCTGCTGATTTGCTCCGGCGTCAGGTCTTTGATTTTCACTCCGTCAATATCGAGTTGGATGTTTCGATACGCCTGATGCGTTAACTTACTAGTGATGTTCATCAAGTGGCCAATAATGTCATCCGCGTTAGATACGGACGTTGCCACGCCGTTCGACAACTTGGTCATCGGCACCAGCAGCGGCGTGTTGGCACTATTGCCCATGATGAAGGTAAACAGTCGCACATCGTGCTTCTCCATCAAATCGAAGAAGCGGCGCTTTTCGGTCACACCTACATTGGCTACCCCGTCGGTGACCAATACGATCCCGGTCGGACGATCGTCGTCCAGTTTACGGATTGCAGCCGACATGCCTTCATAGAGATTGGTGCCATTACTTGGTTCAACCTGCTCAACGGACTGCAGTGCTTTGCTCACATTCGCAGGGTTAGCCGCCACAAAGCCGCCGGTGAGATCATAGGTATTACTGTCAAACATCACGACGCGGAACCTGTCTTCAGACGGCAACTTCCCTAACCCCTGACGGACACCTTCCACCAGTGTGGAATACTTGCCGGACATAGAACCTGACTTATCCAGAACGAACACCCAATCACGTCCTTGCGTTACGCGGGTCAGGTCGTCACCTGGCGTGAATGTCAGCTTCACAGTACCGCGTTTCGAGTTTTCTGGGTCGCGGTAGGCCACCATATCAACACGGCCGGGTAAACCATCCTGCAAGCGCCAGTAGAAAACCATATCCTGATCCAGTCGCATTGAAGTATTTACCGCTTGCTGTGTCTCTCCTTCTTGCACCGAATTGGCAATGTGATTGCTGATATTTGCCTTCCACGTCGTGTGTTCACCATCCGCTTCTTGCATGATCACCGCTGACGGATGCGCTGGCAACCGGACACCATCAACAGGATATGACGAACGCAGTGTCACATTGAACGAAAAGTCCTGCTCCACTTTGTCATTACGCGTCCAAAAGCTGCTTTTGGCTTCTTCCAACGGATAAACATAGCGCCCGATACCGTGATCCAACAATGCGTCCTGCATATATACCAGCTTCACTTTTACGCTTTGCTGAGGCTGCACCGGGTAGACCCTCATATCAAAAGTTCTGTATTCGTCTTTTTCCGTCAGCGCTGTGGCATTGCCCTGCGCTTTTTGGTCATCGTAAATCTTGCGGGCTTTCTCTTTAGAGACCGCTTCTGCAATCACCGGCGAACCGTTAATCCAATAGATAAATTCTCCAACCACCGCCTTTTGCGGCACAGGAAAGGAATATAGGGCTTCCAGCTCAACATTGTTTGGGTTGTAGAACGTCTGTTCTATCGAGGTGGTGGCGTAGCCATCCTGAATGGCAACATCAACATGGTGGGATTCAATTTGGAGATCTTGATATTGACTGTTGACGGGTTTAAGCAGCCCTGCAGCCAACACTTTTGATGAAAACGCTGCGACGAGCGCGGTGACAACAAACATGCCCCAGACGGCAATTCGTGAAATTAGTTTCGGTCGGTTCAGCATGATAGCCTCCTTTACCTTCTGTCATCGGAGAGTCGTTCTCCCGTTGCTCAGTAGGTTGCATGAAGGCATGGGTGCCACCAAGCATGGCAGGCAAAGTGGCAGATTGTGGTACGTGGGGTATTACCCCGCGCGACTTTTTCCTGAACCGTCTGCGTTTTCATATTCATCGAAAAGCGGAAATGTCCATCGACGCATCGCAATCACCATGGAAGTACCATGGCGTTCCTGCATAGATAAATCACTGTCGCTGTTGCACGACTCATAGAACTCTTTCACCAAACGCTGAATGCGCTGCTGGAATTTGTAATTGGTCGGAAGAGACATCAATCCAGTCGACATCACCAGCTTTTCATCGTCTTTGGAAAAGTGAGTGCGGAAAAAGGTTTTAATCACCTGTTGCTGGAAGAATTGTTGAATTGGACCGCCCGCAATCCAAGAGAAGGAGGGAGATATCTTAAGCTTGATGCGATTTCCCGGCATCAGCTCAATCACCTTGATGCGATCAAGGTGCGCCAGCTTTTGGATCAACTGAGGTTCGTTCAGGTTGTATTGGCTCAAGATCTGCTCGAAACGGTAACCATTGGTAATACAAACAGCCACCAGTAACAGGGCTTTGTCCGCCACTAACTGCTCTTCCTGTTCCCAAGTCAGCGAAGAAAGGTTCTGGCTTTCCTCTTCAGAGAGCTTGAATAGCGAGGTCATTTCTAAATCAATTAAATTGCACACCGCGGACAAACGTTCAAGGCTCATGCTACCGCCGTTGGAAAAAAGACGTTTTACCGACCCTTCACTCAGGCCGAGCGCTTTGGCGACATCCTGATAGTTCACGCCCCGTGATTTTAATTGTTTTTTAAGCGCTTGAATGACCTGTTCACACTCTGACATTGTTTCCTCCTTGACGACTCAACAACGTTAAGCGGATTCAAGATAAAAGCCAAGCGCATGTCCACTTGGGGGTGCAAAGAAATTCCCATAAAAGAGAAGATTTTCTGTATATAAGCATATGCAACTTTACGATTCTCTAATTTTCATACTAATTTCATCCTTACTGTTTTTGCCTGAGCCGCTTCTATTGCCGAACAAAGAAGAAACTGCGTAACCTTGAAAAGCACCAACCCAGATCCCCTTCTTTCTCTATGGTTATAACTATATTCAGGCGAAGTTTTCATCATCTCCAATTTACCAAAGCATTTAGCGCACCCCTCCTTTCCCATACTTTTATCAGTAGTTTTTTGTCATCGATATATTAGAACCTACTAATTAAAATCCTACCCGCGCTACCAGAAGAAAGAAAAATCGCGTTTCAACTGTCATATTGGGGCGACAAACATGGCATCAAAACTCATAAAAATACCGATGCAAAATCCTGAAGGACAAAGGAGCAAGTAAATGGCGAACATTATCAATGGTACAAATGGCGACGACATTATTATTGGTACTAACGACTCAGAAGAAATCTATGGTCATGATGGCGATGATTTTATTCGAGCCGATGATGGTACTGACTATGTAGATGGCGGCGCAGGTAACGACACCATCGTGGGAGGCAAAGATGACGACGAACTACATGGTGGTGACGGTGATGATATTGTTCGCGGTGGCTTCGCCAACGACTTTCTCTACGGTGAAGAAGGAAATGACCGTTTAGAAGGCAACGAAGGTGATGATGTACTGTATGGCGGTAACGGGAACGATTTCCTTTATGGTCAGGAAGGCAGCGATATCTTGCACGGTGAAAACGGCGATGACCGCCTGTTCGGCGGTGATAGCAATGATGTGCTCTATGGCGGTGCAGACAACGACATTCTGTTCGGTGACGCGGGTGACGATGAACTCAACGGCGGCACAGGGAACGACGTCCTTTGGGGAGGTGACGGCAACGACCTTCAACGAGGCGGTGAGGGTGATGACCAACTCTGGGGCGACAGCGGCAACGACACCCAATGGGCAGGCGCAGGCAACGACTTACTGGCTGGTGGTGATGGCGACGATGCGATGTATGGTGGTGATGGCGATGACATGTTGTTTGGCCAGGCTGGTAATGACTACATGCACGGCGGAGAAGGCAACGACAAGCTGGAAGGCTTTACAGGCGATGACACCCTCATCGGCGGTAATGGCGACGATGATCTTTGGGCAGGTGATGACAACGACACCATCGAAGGTGGCAACGGCAACGATGTGATTTCCGGTGGTTGCGACCACGATACCATTAATGGCGGCGCAGGCCATGACGTGATTTATGGCGACACCATTAACCTGTTGGTGAACGGTAACTTCGAAGCTTGGGGAGATAACGTCGGCAACGAGTTTGAACGAGTCAGCAACAGCGAACTCGTTGGCTGGCAAGCTGTAGGCGCTAGTGCGGTTGAAATGCAACAAGGCCAACTTACAGGAGCATCTGTTAATGCCCAGACTAATACGGTCATGGAACTAGACCTCGCGGAAGGAAAAACTGTCGAGCAAACGGTTAACGTAAGTTATCTCACGGGCTCAAACGGTTTTGAAGTGGCCTTCTCATTTGATTATGCCAACCGCATCAAGGGCGACGACTACCAAACCAGTGGCTTCACCGTCAACATCACCGATCAAGATGGTGTGGTTGTATATACCAAAACTATCGCAAACGAAATCCAGAACGGCATCTACCAATCTCTCGATACCACTTTCACCGTGCCACAGGGCACCAGCGAACTCACAGTAAGCTTTGGTGGCTTGGGAGAAGCCGATGGGTACGGCGCGCTGATTGACAACGTGGTGCTTAACCATGTCAGCGATTGTGACGGTGATGATGTGATCAACGGTGGTTATGGTGCCGATGAAATCTACGGAAACGGTGGCAACGACACCATTAACGGCGAAGTTGGCGCTGACTACATTGATGGCGGTCTGGGTAATGACACCATCAGCGGTGGCGACCATAACGACTACATTCACGGTAATGCAGGCGATGACACCATCAACGGTGATAACGGTAATGACATCATCTTCGGCGACAGCGGCAACGACATGCTGCTTGGTGGTGACGGTAATGACGTTATTCACGGCGGCGCGGACAACGACATCATCAAAGGTGATGGCGGTGACGACCAAATCCAGGGTGGCTCAGGTGACGATGGCATCTGGGGTGGTGACGGCAACGACTACATCCAAGGTGGTTATGGTAACGATTACGGCGACGGTGGTTGGGGTGATGACTACTTCCACGGTGGTGCCGGTGACGATAACTTTGGTGGAGCGCGCGGTAACGACTGGATTATCGGCGGTGAAGGTAACGACACCCTGCGCGGAAGCCTGGGCGATGACCGTATCTTCGGTGGCACTGGCGACGACATCATTGATGGTGGCGCTGATAATGACGAAATTGATGGTGGTGAAGGTGCTGATAACATTAAAGGCGGCACTGGCGACGACATCATTCGCGGTCAGAACGGCAATGACTATTTAGGTGGTAATGACGGAAACGACACCATCTGGGCGGGTGCTGGGCATGACATCCTAATGGGCGGTCTTGGTCACGATAAACTCGCTGGGCAAGATGGTAACGACCGTATTATGGGTCACAATGGTGATGATTACCTGATTGGTGGCTTGGGCAAGGATGTCTTCGTCTTCCGCAATAATGACGGTCACGACACCATTCAGGACTTCAACCGCTTCCAGGACACCATTGAGATCGACAGTTCTCTGGTCACACGCTTCAGTCAAATCAATACGGAACAGGTCGGTGCATCCACAGTGATCACCTTCGATGGCGATAACACCGTCATCACACTGAAGCAGTTTGATGCGAATCATGTCACCGTAGACATGTTCGATTTCACCACCATCTAACTGTGTCAAAAATGCCTAAGAAAGCCGCATCATGCGGCTTTTTTTATCCTCTCGAAAAGGCCAAAAGCCGTTCAACAAACAGGTTAACAGGCGCGCTTCCCTTTCTTCCCGCTAACCGGATCACAGAGATCGGACGCCTCGTGTCTTCCACATTCAACTTGATGCGTTTCAACGTGCCTCTTTCCACTTCTTCACCCACAGTTGCTGACGGCACAATCGCCACGCCGACTTCTGCTTCCACGGCTTTTTTCAGCGTGTAGATATTATTGTGTGTCATGCGAATATCCACATTGACCTTGTTATTCCCTAACAACGCATCTATCGCCACCCGGGTCGGGATCCCTTCCCCAAAGGCAATAAAAGGCTCTTGCTCAAGTTGGGATAAAGAAATGGACTTTTTATGGGAGAGCCGGTGTTTATTTCCGGTAATTAAAACCAATTGATCTTCAGAAAAAGGAATTGCCTCGATGGTGGGTCTATTTTGCGGATAGGCAACAATGCCGACATCGATTTTTTCTTTTTGAATATCTTCATATATTTCTTCACTGTGTCGATATTCAAGGTGTACCCGAATATTGGGAAACGCCTTCATAAATGAAGCGAGGAAATCCCCCAATTCGTACATACCTACACTGTGTATTGCCGCCACACGAACATGTCCTTCCATCACGCCTTGATGATAATTAGACCGAACCTTGATGTTCTCGCACAGCCGCAGGATCTCTTTCACGTCTTCCAGAATCAGCAAGCCTTCAGGCGTCAACTGCGTGGTTTGCGAGGTACGTGAAAGCAACTGCTGGCCAAGCGCATGCTCCAGTTTCTTGATATGCACACTGACAGCAGGCTGACTGATGTGATTGAGCTTCGCCACTTTCACAAAGCTCAACTCCCGCGCTAATTCATTGAAAAGCTTTAGTTGGGTTAAGTTCATGGCAATAATTTTTCGTTATCAAAGTCATAGATTAATAACATTTAATTTACACCAAGCCGTCATGCATAATTAACCTAACTGACATATTTCTCAATATATAGACAAAAGGAGTTGCTGGCTATTTCAGCAACAAACCCAAGAAGGAGTGGAAAATATGACGCAGCATCAAAACGTGCCTCAAACCCAACATGCCAGCTCGGGTATCGAAGTAAATAACCGCCACTCTTTCCAATACGACCTGAATAAAAAAATGAAAAACCTTGCGTGGAATGCGGACGGAAAATACCCCTACAGCAAAAAAATGAACGTGGTGGAATATGAGAAAAACAAGCATGAACTTCAGATAGAACTGCTGAAAATGCAGGGTTGGGTAAAAGACACCAATCAGCGTATTGTCATCGTGTTTGAAGGCCGCGACGCAGCCGGTAAAGGCGGGACTATCAAACGCTTTATGGAGCACCTCAACCCCCGTGGGGCGCATGTCATTGCATTGGAAAAACCCAATGCCCGAGAACGCAACCAATGGTACTTCCAACGCTACATCAAACACCTCCCAACCAAAGGCGAAATCATCTTGTTTGACCGTTCCTGGTATAACCGCGCCGGCGTTGAAAAGGTGATGGGGTTTTGTGACGACAACGAGTACCTCGAATTTCTAAGACAGGCTCCAGAGCTAGAGCGCATGCTCACCAATAGTGGTATCAAACTATTCAAGTATTGGTTTTCCGTGAGTCAGGAAGAACAGTTCCGCCGATTCAAATCACGCAAAAACGATCCACTCAAACAGTGGAAATTAAGTCCAGTGGACTTGGCCTCACTCTCCAAGTGGGATGACTACAGCAAAGCCAAAGACACCATGATGTTCCATACCCACACCAAAGACGCCCCTTGGACTGTGGTGCTTTCCGATGACAAGAAACGCGGACGCCTCAACTGTATGCGTCATTTCCTCAGCCAACTCGATTACCCCGGCAAAGATATGGATGTCGTGAATCGTTTGGATTCACAAATTGTTAAAGCGCCTTAAGAAAAGGAATAAAGATGAGTAAGAAAGTCAGTGTCGCCAAATTAAAGCTCAAGGTTCAGCAACGCTCAGAAGAAGCCAAACAGGCATCAGAAGCGACCTCTGCCGCACAAGCCGCCGTGAAACACGCGGTAGAAAATCTTCACGCAGCGGAAAAAAGCGAAAGCAGAACAGGGAAAAAACTCAAAGAGGCGAAAAAGGCATTAAAAGCCGCCCAATCGCTGGAAGTTGCCCAAAAGCAGGCTTCAAAAAAATCCGCGATTAAGAAAGCCAAGAAGATCAGCAAAAAGAAAAAAGGCTAACGCCAACTTCAAAGCAAAACGCCACTTCATCAGAAGTGGCGTTTTTGGTTTTGGGCTCTTCGACAAATTTTTGGCTTTGAACTTTCGGGGTTTGGTTTCTAGCTCTGGTGCGTTTTTGGACATTTCTGAGTTACATCATTTGATAAATTAGTATCTAACGGATTAGCTGAAGTATTGTGCAACTACTACCATTTTAAAGTGGTGTTGATTGTATTGGTACAACTAAGCCATTACCTCTTGCTTCTTCTCGTTTACGCTCTTCTATGTGCATTGCCAAAGAAAGATAAATCAATGCTTCACGAGATAATTGCAGCATTTTTAACGCTTTATCTTCTAAGTCATCGACCGTTATATACTTCAAATACTCCGTATCACCGACTTGAGCTGGGTACTCTTGAATCCCCAAATACCTATGTTCTGCCATTTTTCTAATGTAATGTAATTCTTGAGCTTGTGGTTCAGCGACATCAATAAAGTTAGGGGCATACAAATCTTTCGATAAAAAGTATAAACCTCGTAATAGCCAGTTTTCGCTATCTATAAAACATGAGCGGATTTCTAGTTTCCGATCTCTTTTATTGTATGTTCCCCAAATATTACGGAAATTGACACCGTCTACCTTCAGCCCTATGTCCATATAATCGTTTAGAAACAAAGCTATTTTGTCGAAGATAGAATATGACACTCTCAACGAGCTTTTCAGTAGCTCGTTTCGGTAACCAAAATGTACACCATCTAATCCATTTTCTAGTAGAACGTCATTGTCGGAATAGTGGTCAAAATCAGCAGTGGTAAACTCGTAGATCATATGTCGCGCAACTATGAACTCTTGTTTTAGTATGTTGAAGTATTTTGGAAATCTAGGTTCTTCTCCGACTGCGTACACATGACTCGGTAGATGAAGAACATCGTTTGCAGCAATGGTAGCGGAGAACACATCATTCAAAGGATTCATAAAAAGCCTATGCCGTAAGCACCACTTTCTGTAATCCTGCTCTTTTTTGTGCTGACCTAATGGGAAGTTATTGAAATCAAAACTACTGTCGAACTCCATTTCTTTTAGAACGCTTTCCGCAAAGTCTCTGTAATCAATAAAAGCTTCTAGCGCATCCTGATGAACTCCACAATCCCATAAAAGCGGCTCAGTACCGAAGCGATTAAGCTGCTTGTGCGCGAGGAAAAAGAAAATACCACTATGCCCATGATCATATAAGTGCTGTCCATAGTGAACTTGGCCAATTGCCTTGTTGCCTAATGCCATTGCAAAATTATCAATACGAGACAGAGCTTTGTCATAGTAATTAATTGACTCTATTGCTCGCCCTAGTGAACTCAATCCGTTGGCAATATTAGTCAGTATTTTACACTGCATCACCTCATTGAGTTGTTCGAAGCCAGTTTCAGCGACAGCCTTCCGTAGATGTAATATCTCGGTGATTAACCTTTCCTGATGCCAATTCCAAGTGTCATCTACGTCTTTTCGTTCAATCATACGTAGTGCAGCACAGCAGTTAGCTTTGTAGAAATACAAGACTGAACGATTCTCGCTCGTTTCGTTGCCCACAAGAGAATCGCAACCTACTAGCAGTTGCTCTAGCTTCAAAGAATCATTGCTATCACACGCAAGGTCAATTTCTAAGCCCAGATTTTCAATTTCTTTATTCAGCACTATATGATTCCTTATACGGCCTTCAAGCTCATCGCTACATTACAGGTATGAGAAAAAATAAGTCAAATAACACATTATTGAACCTAAGCAAACTACCGTGCTAAAAAAGAAAGGGGCAATTTTGAGTTAGCCATCATAGCCAACTCAAAAGTGGACAGAAGCGATAATCTTAAGCAGAAAGGTGTAGATCAATCTTCGACAATGCCTCTTCTTCTATTTTTTTGAGTTTTTCATTAGACGGCATTCCACTACTAAAAACCAAAGGTTGGAGTATCTCAGAATTTATAATTTTATAATTATTATCTTTATCCCTTTTTCCATGAAATAGCGTAACTACACCTATGGCCAACATGCCAATTTTAGCTACTAATATGTAAGACATTTTTATTTCTTCCGGAAATTCCTCTGGTTTTTCTTTAATACCCACTTGAAAAGTATCAACTTTGTTTTTTATTACACAAGCTATTGCGTTTAATCTGTCGCTTTGTGAAAAAATTTCATCCGGTGTAGTTAGAGTTCCACCATCAATATTAAAGCTATCCTTCAGCATGCTGAGATCATCAGCAACTAATCGAGCATCTTCAAAGTCATAATCCATTCCAATACGGAAATTAAGAGTTCTTTTCTCCTTAAATAATTCAGCTTCACATATTAGTTGCTTCCCGGAATTTTCTTCATGAAAAAGCCGGAATAATTTAATTACGTCGTCTAAAGGAGCCTCTTTCTCTAAAGTAAAATGAAGCCTAGCATCAATCTCACCGTTTTTACCAAAATCGCCAAGTTCAAAACTAAATAGGTTTGTTCGAAAAAATAGTTTACTCTTTCTGATGCTGTATATGTTTGCTGAAGAAATAAACTCTCCGTCAAAATTAATCGAAGGCGAAAATTCACTTTCTCTAAATCTTAATTGGCATGTGTCTATTATGTTTGGTTGCAGGGTTAGTTTTGCTTCGCTTGAGCGTTCTATTTCAATGGATCCATTTTTCAAATTAAATCTGTTATCAAAGATTATAGAATTTCTAACTTCAATTGGCTCATTGCTTAATCCTATTGATTGTGCAATGATATGCTCGTTAAGCTCCTCATGTGAAATTTCGAACTTCATTCTATAACCGCCCTCGCCATAACCAACTGTTTTAATAAATTGGTTCTTTTTTTCTTGGTACTCCATAATATTGCAATCAGGGACAAATTTTACAACAGCATCTCTGAATGCTTCACCAGACGTTGCAATGAGTTTATTTTTCTCACTATAGCTAATCGAAATCTTTAGTTCGTAAAGTTCTTTAGGTACCTTTTTAGTGTCATTTTTCCTTATCGTTCTTAATGTTCTTTCAATGATTTTATTATCGATATGGACTAGAAAAGCACTTTCGACTAACGGTTCTGGGTCATTAGTAAATTCAAGAAACAACAAGAAAGACGGATAACTATAATCAATGAGTCGCTTTAGTACACTAGCTTTGATAGACCATTTACGATCACGTCTCTGTGTAGACTTAACCTGAATACGGCATTGAATTGGACTTAGTTGTTTATCTCTTGGTAAATGAGTTTTGATGTATGGAAACTCAATTTGATGATCCCAACCTGTTCGATCTTCTTCTAAAGAACGATTACTTGTCAAATGCGCAGTAGAGCACCAAGTTGAAAAAGTTTGCTCACCAATCGTGCCTATTTTTAAATCTGATTCGAATTCCACAACCAACCCTCATAATTAAGTGGCATTTTTATTAATCTTGATTTTCGAGATGTCCATTTAATGGCGATTTTTTCTAGATTGTGACTTCTCGCCTACATGATAGGGCTGCGAGCCACCTACCCATTTAGTTCAAATAGGCGAAAGCAACTAGATAACAGCCACTTCTCAATAAGGAATAGCTCATTTCAGGGCAAAATTTTTTAAGCTACCGCCCTTCGCTTCTCGGCTTGCAACATGCCATTATTGTCTAGATTATCTGCTATGAAAGTACCATAAAATGCATAAAGCGAGACTTGATTTCGATTGGATGGAAAACTGATTGGTTATTGATTAATCGGCCATCAATGACAATCATTTGTAGCGGGAATGAGTAAGTTACAAATGATTGATTTTAGTGAGGGAAAGTTAGTATTCTTCGAGCCAAGTGAAAAACATCCGTGAATGGAAAAGGGGCAAGAACGTGCTAGAGCAGATCGGCCCAGCACGAAAAGGGGTCATTCCAAACCAGCATAAACTCCAAAATACAAAAACGCCTCTTTTGGCTTGCCTTTCATTCGAAGGCGTGGCTCAAAAAGAGGCGTTTTCAAATTATGCTTGTTTTAGCGGTTTCGCTATGCGAACAACTTACTCTTTACCGAATACGTTGTTTTCTTGTTCCTGTACGCGGATGAAAGTCGTGCGCTTAGTCAGTTCTTTCAGTTGCGCCGCACCTACGTAAGTACAGGTTGAACGCACACCACCCAGAATATCTGCAATGGTGTTGTGAACTGAACCACGGAAAGGAAGCATAACAGTCTTACCTTCTGCTGCACGGTACTTCGCCACGCCGCCAGAGTGCTTGTCCATCGCTGATTGTGAAGACATGCCGTAGAACTTCATGAACGACTTGCCGTCTTGTTCAATCACTTCACCGCCACTTTCTTCGTGGCCTGCCAGCATGCCGCCCAGCATCACGAAGTCTGCACCGCCGCCGAACGCTTTTGCAACGTCACCTGCACAGGCACAACCGCCGTCACCGACGATACGGCCGCCAAGACCGTGCGCTGCATCCGCACACTCAATGATGGCCGACAGTTGTGGGTAACCTACACCGGTTTTCACTCGGGTCGTGCACACAGAACCAGGGCCGATACCTACTTTCACGATATCTGCACCAGCAAGGATAAGCTCTTCAACCATGTCACCGGTCACTACGTTACCTGCGCTGATCACTTTGTCTGGGAACTCAGCACGCACTTTCTCAACGTACTCAACCAGGTGCTCAGAGTATCCGTTAGCGATGTCGATACAGATGAAAATCAGCTCATCTGACAGCGCCATGATTTCCTGGGTTTTTACGAAGTCGGCTTCAGACGTACCGGTAGATACCATCACATTGTTCAGCACTTTCGCATCTGCACCAGCGACAAACGCCGCCCAGTCTTCAACCGTGTAGTGTTTGTGAACCGCAGTCATACAGCCGTGTTCAGCCAGTGCTTTCGCCATATCAAATGAACCTACAGAGTCCATGTTTGCAGCGATAACAGGAACACCAGACCATTGACGGCCACTGTGCTTGAAGGTAAACTCGCGGGTTAATTCAACTTGAGAACGGCTTTTTAGGGTAGAACGTTTCGGGCGAAACAGTACATCTTTGAAACCCAACTTCAAGTCTTGTTCGATACGCATTTGTCTTTCCTTACATCATTTAGACAATGTGCCCTTTCGGACAGATTGCTTTCCCACGTATGAATCAATTGGCAGATTGTTCATTACGTGACCAGAAAGCAGGCACAAAAAAACCGGAGCGTTGGCAGACGCTCCGGTTTTCAGCATTATAGGCACAGAAATTTTTCAGGCAAGTCTGATATTTATAATTTTTTTGTGATACCTTTTGACAGATTACAACCTCAAAAAACCGATTTTCCCCTCTTTAGCATCAAGCCAGACTCTTAATCTATCTTACTGATATAAAAAGAAAAACCGCGCATTTCTTATCGAAACACGCGGCTGATTTTTAAGACTTATTCGCCCTTAAAGTACTTTTTTCCAAGGTCCCCACGCTTCACTCAGCAGTGGATCATCACCTTGTGTCCAGTAAACCGCTTCATAAGTCACACCACCGACAACCACGCGATCGCCTGTGTTGTAAACCTTACCTGCATCCCATGCATTCGGGTCTACTGGCTCACCGCCGCCACCTGGAGTACCGGTAGAAGGCTTGTCTGCATCAGCGACAACACGTACGGTTGGCCAGTTAGCGTGTGAACCATAGAAGTTAGTTACACACTTCTCGTAGTCACCCGGTACCAACGCAGAGTACGCGGTTTGGAAGCCCACCAGCTCACACTCGAACGAGAAGCCGCCTGGACGATCCGGGTAGTATTTCCAGTTACCATCCCAGTTGGTGTAAAGCACATCGGTAGCGCCTTGCAGGTTCAGGCTGCCGAATGGCGTTTGCTGCCAACAGGTGTTTTTCTCGTCAGCTTCAATAGGGATTTGGTAGTGCGCTGCCAAGCCTTCCCAGTAACGGATACGGTTAACTGGCTGGCCTTTGGTTTTGTTTTGCTCGCCACACTCGATACCACCATTGATGATGTTGATTGTGGTACCAAAGCCGTAACCGATACCTGCATCAATTTCACGTTGCGAAGGTTTCCAGGTACGGTCGATTACGTGCAGCATCGCTGGTTTCGGTGCTTGCGGCGTGAGGAAGAACCAAATTGCTGAAGCCAGGTTCAACCAAGAATCTGCCACCAGTGCTGGGTCATTCAGCAGGCGCGTGGCATCTCCGTCAAACATCACTTCAGAGAACATGCCGTAGTTAAAATGGTAGGAAAGCTGTTTTGCACCACGACCAAAGTATCCCTGACCTGTTGCACAAGGCCAACGACGGTTTTGCCAGTCATCCTGACCACAACCTGTGGTGTAACCTTCTTGCCCTTCTGCCCAGCCCATTTCGCGAACATGCACGAGAGCCTGTTGCCATTCTTCAAGCGCCAGCGGGTTGTCAGACACGTTGTCTTTTGCAATGTGGCCGCCAGTTTCCTGGGCGAAGTGCGCAAATGCGGTGATGATAGATTTCTTACAGATCGCATCTGCATCACGACCGTCGGTGTAGTCACCACAGAAAGCCGGGAACTTACCAATCGCTTTTAGGAAGCGGGTGTAAGTGTATTCCGGTGCGGCCATTTGGGTCAGGAAGTTCCAGTCTGTTTCTGGGAAAACGCGCTCTACACGCTTCACGTTTTCTGGGTTGGTTGCTGCTCCAGGTAAAATCGCATCAACCACAGAGTTTGGTTGAGTACGCAGTGCCTGTGACCAGGTGTCGTACATTGGGTCCAACGTTAACGCATCTTCCGCTGCCTTGATTTCAGACTGGGAAACAACAAACCCGTTCACGTTATTTGGATCTTGCACAGGGTCCATGGTCACTGCGCTGTGAGCGAAGAAGCTAGCGCCGAACATGGCAGTAAATAAAGCCGTTCGTTTCATCTTAAATTCCTTATCAAAACTTTTTCTGCAACCGTCTTTACGACGTGCCTGCTTCGCGCTTTTTTGCTCTTTGTGTGTTACTGCTAAGCGCTGATTTTCTCAGCGATTCGCTGTAACCCTTGGCGATTTAGAGGTCTTTTATTGATAGCGCGGACAATACGACTATATGCATGCATGAATACACAAGACGACAACTATTGAGGGCAGGAATGTCAGAATGAATGGTGCGCCGACGAAAAGTGAGACGCTTACATTTGTTGTGCATTGATTTTTTGACCACGAACCTTGTATCAACAAGAAAACACAACACAATGCACTGAATTTTTGGCAGTTAATATTAGGATTATTCTGCGAGTCAGGTCATTTAAAACAGGATAATTCTTCTCGACAAGCCGCGCCCTGCTGGACGCGGCTTGGTTAAAAAGTACATTTAAATCTTTTTCCAAGGCCCCCATTGTGCACCGGAAGCTGGGTCATCACCCTGTGTCCAGTACCGCGCTTGGTAAGTGACGCCGTTAACCAACACCTGATCCCCACCAAAGTAAACCGTGCTCGCACTCCAAGTGGTTTCACCCTGATCTGGCGTGGTGCCCGTATCAGGATTTGAACCGCCGGTATCGCCGCCAGTGCCTGCATCACCACCCGTCCCGGTGTCACCACCTGTGTCTGTACCAGAGCCACTCCCTGCATCTGGGTTGGTACCCGTGTCTGGGTTAGTTGATGTGCCACCACCAGTCGTATCACCTGCAACTACCTTCCAAGCGCCCCACTGACCTGCTGTTTCTGGGTTCACACCCTGATTCCAGTATTTGGCTTCGTATGTCACACCGTTAATCGTTACGCGGTCACCAGTTAGGTAAACGGCTTTTTCATCCCAGGTGTTATCCGATGGAGTACCGCCATCCCCTGGGTTTGAACCATCACCCGGATTGGTATCAATGGTTTCAACAACACGAACCACAGGCCAACCCGCATGGGATTCATAGAAGTTGCTGACACATTTCTCGTAGTCGCCTTCTACCAACGCTGAGTATGCGGTTTGGTAACCTACCAGTTCACACTCGAACGAATAACCGCCCGGACGGTTAGCATAGTATTTCCAGTTACCATCCCAGTTGGTGTAAAGCACATCGGTTGCGCCTTGCAGGTTCAGGCTTCCGTAAGGCAGTTGTTGCCAACAGGTGTTGGTTTCATCTGCTTCAATCGGAATATTGAAATGTTTCGCTAGCCCTTCCCAGTAACGGATACGGTTAACCGGCTGGCCTTTATCTTTATTCTGTTCACCACACTCAATACCACCGTTGATGATGTTAATCGTGGTACCAAAGCCGTAGCCAATACCTGCATCCAACTCTCGCTGTGAAGGTACCCAGGTTCGGTCAATCACATGCAGCATCGCTGGTTTCGGCGCTTGTGGCGTGAGGAAGAACCAAATTGCCGAAGCCAGGTTAAGCCAGGAATCCGCCACCAGACCGGGCTCGTTAAGCAGCTTGGTTGCGTCGCCACCGTACATGACTTCAGAAAATGCACCGTAGTTAAAATGGTAAGAAAGCTGCTTCGCACCACGGCCGAAATAGCCTTGCCCTGCCGCACATGGCCAACGCTTATTTTGCCAGTCATTCTGTCCGCAGCCCGTTGTGTAGCCTGCCTGCCCTTCTGACCAACCCATTTCACGCACATGCACCAGCGCCTGTTGCCACTCTTCGAGACCAAGTGGATTGTCCCAGTAATTGTCTTTGGCTATGTGGCCGCCAGTTTCCTGAGCAAAGTGCGCAAAGGCAGTCACGATGGATTTTTTACAAATCGCATCAGAATCACGGCCATCCGTGTACTCACCACAAAATGCAGGGAACTTACCAATCGCTCGGAGAAAACGGGTGTAGGTGTATTCTGGTGCTGCCATATGGGTCAGGAAATCCCAATCAGATTCTGGGAAAACACGCTCGACACGTTTGACGTTTTCAGGGTTACTGGCTGCGCCCGGTAAAATCGCTTCCACCACATCATTAGTGCGTGTGCGCAATGCCTGCGCCCAAATGGTGTACATCGGATCTTGGGTTTGTGCGGCCTCTGCGGCTTGCACTTCTGCCCGGGTGACAACATAACCTTCTGGGTTTTGCGGATCAGGCTGCGGATTCATTGCCATCGCACTTGGCGCAGCAACGGTAGCAGCGATCATCGCGCTTAGAAAAGCGGTCTGTTTCATCTTCTAAAGTCCTTATCAAAATAAATGGTTGGCAGGTTATTTCGCTTCTACTTCTTTGGGGCTGTTGACCTTTGGTATTTAGCGATTTCCTCGCTCCGCAACATGTTTGCGGAAAGCGAAATTCTTCTGCCACATCAACTATATGCATCAAGCATGATAAGACTCGACAAGTATCCAGCAGAGAAATGTCAGACTGGATGCAACCTGACTAAATCTTGATAATTCATGGTGCGTTGTAGGGTTATTTTTTGAAGTAAAGCAAGTTAATCACTGTACGGTGAGGGCTATCACAAACTGAATCCATGTCATCTTTTTCAGACGAAATTATCCAATTTATCAGTAGGCTAGCGTATTGGGCATTATAATGTCCCTGTTGGAGGGAAGGACATGACTGACGCGCATCAAATCATTAAGGAAGCCAAGCAACTCGGTGACGAAAAGATCGCTGAACACTCAGGTCGATTTTTCAAATCCGGGCCGGGAGAATATGCAGAAGGTGATAAGTTCATCGGGATCCGTGTGCCGGTTGTCAGGGCATTAGCCAAACGCCATATGGCTGCCTCGCTCAAAACCATCTCTGTACTGCTTGAAAGTGAATGGCATGAAATCAGACTGCTGGCGCTGGTGATGCTTTCCGAGCAATTCAAAAAAGCGGATCCTGACTTCCAAAAAGTCATTTTTGATTTCTACCTGTCCCGCACCCACCTAATCAATAACTGGGATTTGGTCGACAGCTCTGCACACCATATTGTCGGGGGCTATCTGGTCAATAAAAAGCGCGACATTCTCTATTCACTGGCAGAATCAAATAGCCTTTGGGAAAGGCGCATCGCCATGATGGCGACCTTCCCTTTCATTCGGCTAAATCAGTTTGACGACACCATCAAGCTGGCGGAAACGCTGCTAGACGATAAAGAGGATTTAATACACAAAATGTGCGGATGGATGTTGCGGGAATTAGGGAAAAGAGACTTGCCTTTGCTTCGCACGTTTCTGGATAAGCATGCTTCTGTTATGCCCAGAACCATGCTGCGCTATGCCATTGAGAAAATGACGGCGGAGGAAAGGCAACACTACATGGCAATGAAGTAACTAAAGTGCACGGATCTTTTTGTCCAACTCGTACCCTTGATCAGTCACCAGCTTTTCAAGTACTTCAATTCGTGATTCTAGCTGTTTAACGTGAGTCGCTAATGCATCCGAATTGTTTTCATTTTGAGCTACCTGAAGCTCATGTACCTGAGCGCGGTAGGCCATATAACCTCTGATGGTTCTCGCTGTTACTACAATAGCCACTATCGCTACGACAGATAGTTCAAACATAATTGCTCCTCCTGAGCCCATACTGCTCTTTCAAATAGCGTACCGATTAGTTCCGACAATCTTCCGATTTTCAAGCACTTCTTTCATGAATGCCAAGCACTTATCACCCACACTCAGACCAAGCTCGAAAAACTCCCTGCTATTAAGATGAAAAAAGGGAGCCGAAGCTCCCTGACATGTGTGATTGCAAAATCACTTCACCGACCATTGCGATAGTGTGCGTTTGAAATCCTGATAATCAAACTCGTTTAAGAGCTGGATGTCGCCATTGCTGCGTTGGCAATAAACCGATGGCATACGAAGGCCGTTAAACCAGTTCAGTTTCACCATGGTGTAGCCTGCACTGTCTAGGATGTGCAGACGTTGACCGACTTTCAGCGGTTCATCAAAACTCGCCACGCAGAACTGATCACCCGCCAAGCAAGAACAGCTGCCAATCACATATGTGTGCTCGCCATTCTCGCTGGCTTCACCTATGGAAGCAGGCTCGTTGTAGATCAGCGTGTCCAATCTGTGCGCCTCGGTTGCACTGTCTACAATAGCGGTTTTCATCTCGTTTTCGACGATATCCACCACGGTAACAACCAGGTCTGTCGTTTTGGTAATGATGGCTTCGCCCGGTTCCAGGTAAAGCTGCACACCATGGCGTTCACCGAACGCTTTCAGTGCAGCTGCCAGTTTTTCGATATCGTAACCCGGCCAGGTAAAGAAGACACCACCACCTAGGCTTACCCACTCAAGCTTATCGAGGTAGCTGCCGAATTTCTCTGAAATGGCATCAAGCAGGCCGACAAACGCATCCACATCCTTGTTTTCACAGTTCATATGGAACATCACGCCATTGAGTGACGCAAAAATCTCAGGATCGATCTGATCGAAGTGGACACCCAGGCGAGAGAACTTACGGGCTGGGTTCGCCAGATCCTGACCTGCGTAGCTGACACCCGGGTTCAAGCGAAGGCCAATCGAGGCTTTGCCTTCCACCAAATGGCGATACGCCGTCAGTTGAGATTGGCTGTTGAAGATCATTTTGTCGCAGATATCCGCGACTTCACGCACGTCATCTTCGCTGTAACCAACACTGTAGGCATGGGTTTCGCCACCAAAGGTTTCGTAGCCCAATTTCACCTCAAAAGGACCGCTGCTGGTGGTGCCATCAAGGTAAGGCTTGATGATGTCGAACACGCCCCAAGTAGAGAAGCATTTCAATGCAAGTACCAGCTTAACGCCAGAGAGTTCTTTCAGGCGTTTCGCTTTCTCGAGGTTTTCAATCAGCTTATCTTCTTCAATCAGAAAATAAGGGGTTTTCAATTCTGTCGGATTCATGGTCTTTCTCTACAGAAAAGCCTGCACAACAGATTCTGTTGTGCAGGCATTCGTTAACGCTGGGCTTATTTCAGGATGTTGATAACTGGCTCGCTTGGTGACAGTTCTTCAACGCCCCAGTCCAGACCAATTGATGGCATCAGCTCCAGGAATGGGTCCGGGTCCAACTGTTCCATGTTGAATACGCCTTTGCCATTCCACTCACCTTTGAAGTAAAGCAGAGCTGCAGTGATAGCAGGAACACCGGTAGTGTAAGCAATCGCTTGGTGTTCAACATCTTTGTAAGCCACTTCATGGTCAGCATTGTTGTAGACAAACACACTGCGTTGCTTACCGTCTTTCTTACCCTGAACCCAAGTACCGATACAGGTTTTACCAGTGTAACCCGGCGCCAGAGATGTTGGATCAGGCAGCAGTGCTTTCAGTACTTTCAATGGCTCAACTACAGTGCCATCACCCAGAGTGACTGGGTCTGGGCTCAGCAGGCCAATATCGCGCATGCAGTTGAAGTAGTTCAGGTAACGGTCACCAAAGCCCATCCAGAATTCGATGCGCTTAGCTGGGATGAACTCTTGCAGTGAACGTACTTCGTCATGCGCCATAGAGTAAACTTTGTGGCTGCCGACCAGTGGGAAATCAAATTCCATCATACGGGTATGACAACCCACTTGTTTCCATTCGCCGTCTTCCCAATAGAAGGAGTCACCCTGGATTTCCAGCATGTTGGTTTCAGGGTCAAAGTTGGTCGCGAATTTCTTACCGTGGTCACCGGCATTCACGTCCATCACGTCGATAGTGTCGATTTCATCGAACAGGTGCTTGTTAGCGTATGCAGCAAAAACGCTAACAACGCCCGGATCGAAGCCTGCACCCAGAATGCCTGTGATGCCTGCTTGTTCGAATTTCTCGCGATACCCCCACTGCCAATCGTAAGCTTGTGGCACCTGCTGGCCTTCAGAGCACAGGTCAACCGCGACAGAGGTGTCGAGATAAGATGTTTTAGTCTGGTAGCACGCTTCCATGATGGTCATGTTGACCCATGGAGGACCGGCGTTAATCACCAGATCCGGTTTCACGTCGTTGATTAGCGCAACCAACGCTTCCACATCATCGGCGTCAACCGCACGGGCTTCCAGCTTGTGGCTGGTATCTTTCTGGTTGTTGCGGCCTTTGATTGACTCAATGATCGCTTCACACTTCCCTACTGTGCGGGATGCAATGGTGTAGTCACCGAATACATCGTTGTTTTGCGCGGCTTTATGCGCAACAACCCAACCAACACCACCTGCACCAATTTGTAGAACTGCCATGTTAAATTCCTTTCAAAAAACTGCTGGGCAAATCCCCCAGCAAAAAAATTAGAGAGATTGCTTGGCGATTTCGCCGCCCAGCGTTTCAAGTTCGTTGAGTAGTTGCTCAAAGTCGTTCAAAGACAGACAAGGGTTGAGCAGCGTGAATTTCAGGGCAACGTTGCCATCCACCACGGTTTCACCCACAACAGCGCGTCCTTGTACCAAGGCATCCAAACGGATTTGCTTGTTGAGCGAGTCCAAATCCATCCCTTTGTTCGATCCGGTGTAGCGGAATAGAACGGTAGACAGACAAGGCACAGCCAAGAGTTCAAAGTCTGGGCGCTGATTCACCAAATCGGCAACCTGTTGCGTCTGGTTGAGCAGGTGATCGACCATGGAACCCAGCGCCTGTGGGCCAACGTTTTGCAGCGTCATCCATACTTTCAGCGCATCAAAACGGCGGGTTGTCGCGATAGACTTGTCCACCAGATTCGGCAGCACGTCTTCTTCGCGGTTCAGGTAATCTGCGTGGTGACGGATATAGCCAAAGTGCGCTTTGTCTTTAAGCAGCACAGCGCCACAGCTGATTGGTTGGAAGAACATTTTGTGGAAGTCGACCGTCACGGAATCAGCACGCTCAATACCTTCGAGGCGTGCGTGGTGGCGACTCAGGATCAACGCACCGCCGTATGCCGCATCTACGTGCATCCACAGACCGTGTTTTTCAGCAAGATCCGCCACATCATCCAGATCATCGATAGATCCGTTATCCGTGGTTCCCGCGGTTCCAGTGATCACAAACGGAATCAGGCCTTCAGCTTTCAGAGATGCCACCGCTTCCTCTGCTGATTCGATGCTGATGGTACCGTCAGTGTAAGTGTCGACGCAGACGACTGCATTTTCACCCAGACCCAGCAATGACGCTGATTTCTGCATGGTGAAGTGAGAGTTCTTCGAGCAAATCACACGAAGTTTATCGGCGTATTCCGGCAAGCCATCTTTCTGCACATCATGACCGCTGGTTTGCTTGATGATGTGGTCGCGCGCCATCAGCAGACCCATCAGGTTGCTTTGGGTACCACCGCTGGTGAAGACACCATCTGATTGCTCATCAAAGCCAAAACGCTTGCACAGCCAGTCTGTGACTTCTTGCTCTACAAAGGTCGCTGCACTTGCCTGATCCCAGGAATCCATTGACTGATTCAGTGCAGTGATAAAGGCTTCGGCTGCCACAGCAGGCAGCATTGGCGGCGTATGTAAGTGCGCAATGCAATGAGGATGCTGAACGATGATGGAATTCTTGCCGATCAAATCCGTCGTTTCATCAATCACGTCAGTCAGCGACTGAGGGTTTTCGCCTAATTGCGCGCGGCGGATTTGCGATTGCAGCACCATTGGGTCGAG
Organism: Grimontia sp. AD028; assembly: GCF_000973155.1. Lineage (NCBI taxonomy): Bacteria > Pseudomonadati > Pseudomonadota > Gammaproteobacteria > Vibrionales > Vibrionaceae > Grimontia > Grimontia sp. AD028. Next base: position 25,016 of record NZ_LASY01000059.1, read on the forward strand.
GCCGCTGTATGGCGAATCAGTGGATTCGAACAATTTCTTCAGCGCCAACGTGCTTTGATTCATTGCCGACTCAAAACCGTCAGCGCCCTGTTTGCCAACATGGATAAAGTGCTCGCGCCAGCTTTGCTGGATGCTGTCCATTGGTTGAGAAGCCGGTTTAGGCTCAACCAGAGAGTCAATTGCCTCTTCCAGCGCTTTCAGCGCGAAGTCGATTTGCTCGAATGTGATGATTATTGGCGGCAGGAAGCGCAGTACTGAACCGTCGCGTCCACCTTTTTCGATGATTAACCCACGCTCAAGTGCTGCACGTTGAATCGCAACAGTCAGTTCCGGGGCCGATTGAGGTTCGCCAAATTTATTCTTGGTACCTTCTGGGTCGCAAACCTCAACACCCAGCATCAAGCCTTTGCCACGAACTTCCGCGATACACGTCGTTTTCTCAGCAATCTTTTCCAGACCACGGCGCAGATATTCACCCGTCACTGCCGCTTGGTTTGCGAGGTTGTCGCGACGGATGATTTCCATCGCTTTCGCACCAGAAACCATGGCCAGCTGGTTGCCGCGGAAAGTACCCGTGTGTTCACCTGGACGCCAGGTGTCGATTTCTTTATCGAACACCAGCAGCGACATAGGCAAACCGCCACCGACAGCTTTTGAAAGACAAAGAATGTCTGGTGTGATGCCTGAATCTTCAAACGCAAAGTGAGAGCCAGTTTTACCGATACCACATTGGATTTCATCGAAAATCAGCAGAATGCCATGCTCTTGGGTAATACGGCGCAGTTCTTTCAACCAGAACGCTGGCGCTGGAATCACCCCGCCTTCGCCTTGTACCGGCTCGACGATAATGGCAGCAGGTTTTTGCACACCACTTTCGTCATCAGCCAGCATACGTTCAATGTAACGCAAGCCCTGACGCGCACCTTGTTCGCCATGCAAGCCATAAGGACAGCGCAGGTCGTATGGGAATGGCAGGAAGTGAACATCTGCCATCAAACCTTGACGGCGCGCTTTGGTGCCGAGGTTGCCCATCAGCGCCATGGTGCCGTTAGTCATGCCATGGTAAGCACCATGGAACGCGGCAATCGTGTTACGGCCAGTGGTTTGTTTAGCGAGTTTGATTGCCGCTTCAACGGCATCAGCACCGGAAGGGCCACAGAATTGAACTTTGGCGTTTTCTGCAAAGTCCTGTGGAAGGAAAGCCATCAGTTCACGAATGAATGCATCTTTCGCTGGTGTTGTAATATCCAGCGTTTGATAGGGAATACCCGCGTGAAGCTGTTCAATCAAAGCTTGATTGATTTCAGGATGGTTGTAGCCAAGCACCAAGGTGCCAGCACCCGCCAAGCAATCCAGGTAAACCTGACCACGGCTGTCTTCCACCAACACACCATTTGCCTTAGCAATGGCGACCGGTAGACGGCGAGGATAAGAACGAACCTCAGATTCGTAGTGTTCCTGACTCAGTAGCAACTCATCTGGCGTCAGGTCGTGAAGGCCTTGCAAAACAGGAACCGGGCTAGCTGCCAACTTATCCTGAGTTTCAGTGGGAAAGTTAATCATTATTCTTGATCTTCCATGTTCACCACTACGTCACTGCCGAAATTGCGTGTAGCAACCCTTAACACCAAATTGGCGTTATGGAGAAATCAGCAGATAAGTCGTGGAGCACACCCCCGAGTCATCGGGAAATACCCGTCGTATCACCTCGTGTGATATCGGCGGAAACCATAGTGTGTTCGAGTGCGCTAAAACAAGTACGGCAAAGCATCACGATCAAGTCGTGGGGGAACAGCTTTAAAACGTATGAAAAGCGTCTCTGATGATCGGATTGATCAAGGCTCAGTAATAATACTGCAGTTTGGTAAAACGAAGCTGAAGTGGAGGTAATACATAATCACTGTTGGGTTCCTCAATATGCCCCGACTTCGTTGAAGCCAGACAGCTCTATTAATGCCCTTCTACTAGGAAACCATTTCCTAGTACCTACGGTGCGACGACAACTTCTTCAACATTGCGCCGCGTGTGTCTCGAAAAGCTCTATGTTCGAGATTGTCGCGAAAGGTAACATAGCCACTTTTTTGAACTCAAGCGTTTTTTTCCATTCAGTTAAAATTCGATTAATTCGGTTACATCTGTTACCAATTATGGCTATTAAGCCTTACCGAGATAGTCTAGAAAGCTATTCAACCCCACAGTTCTGGCAACTGGCAAAACATGGAGGAAAGCAATCTCGATGCTGACGCAAATTGAAAGCTTTTTGGGGATGCCATTCTTTTGGGAGAGGTAAACCAAGTATCGGCTTTTGTGTCATTCTGCCCAATGCCAAGAGTCCTCTTGTGACATATCAGGTGGTTACATCAATCCAGGTCAAAGTCATCAGACTTACCAATACTTTGCGCCCACTACGCGAATAGCCTAAGCTAGCTGACACATGTAGGTAAGTAACTGTTATTAAAACATTAGGTATCTAAATGAACAAAGCAAACTCAACAATCTGGCTTGCTATCTTCTTTGCTGTTTTTATTTGGTCGGCAATCAACCCAAAAGATCAGTTCACTTGGTTCCTTGAAGTGGCGCCAGCGCTTATTGCACTTGTCGCTCTAGCGATGACCCGAAAGTCTTACCCGCTCACCCAAGTCACTTACTTCTTTATTCTGGTTCATTGCGTGATTTTGATGGTGGGTGGGCACTACACATATGCAGAAGTCCCATTATTTGATTACATCAAAGAGATAACCAATACCGCACGCAATAACTACGACAAAGTGGGTCACTTTGCGCAAGGGTTCATTCCTGCCTTGGTGGCTCGTGAAATACTGATTCGAAACTCAGTGATACCTTCACCGCGCTGGCGCAATTTCTTTATCGTATCGTTCTGTTTGGCTTTCAGTGCGTTCTATGAGCTTATCGAGTGGTGGGTTGCCGTTATGTCTGGAGAGTCTGCTGAAGCTTTCCTTGGCACTCAGGGCTACGTTTGGGACACGCAATCAGATATGTTCCTAGCGATGATTGGTGCGATCACATCGCTGGTTCTATTAGGCAAGATACACGACAAACAACTCGCGAAGCTTAACACGCGAGAGACCATCAGCAGTTAGTAACGGGGAAGTAGGTGGCAACTGCGACAGAAAATCGGAGCTAGCCCCCTTCACTTTCACGCCGAGAAATGACCAAAAGAAAAAGGCCTACAAGCTTATGCTTGTAGGCCTTAATTTAAATGGTGCCCCGGGCCGGACTTGAACCGGCACAACGCGAACGTCGAGGGATTTTAAATCCCTTGTGTCTACCAATTCCACCACCAGGGCACGCAATTCTGTGATTGCGATGATAGGCACCATCTGCAAATAATTTGGAGCGACACACGAGGTTCCCGATCTTCAAGGCTTAGGCGTGACCTCAACCTTGGCAAGGTTCCTTGCATATCAAACTTCCGATAAATCGAAAGCTTCGAATTTGGAGCGACACACGA
>NZ_LASY01000006.1:0-34498 GCF_000973155.1 Grimontia sp. AD028
CAGCAGGCGCGCATTGATGCACTCAATGCAGAGCTTGAAACGCTGGAGCAGGACATTGCCAGCACCGATGCAGCCAATGATGCGTTGGGCGTGGACATCAATGACGCGGCGACCCGCATCGACAACCTCTACCTGGAAGTGCGGGAAGAGGCGGCCTATCAGGAAAACCTCAAGCAGGACATCCTGACACTGAGGCAGGAAATAGAGACCAAGGAAGACGAGCTTCGGGTGCAGTATGCCGAAGAGCTGGCCGACGCGCAGTCAGCGGCTGACACGGCGAGTGCGGCTTATGACGAAGCCGTGGCGCAGAAAGCCGTCACCGAAGCCGCCGTACAGGCGTTGGTGGGAGAGAGCGTCATCACTGAACTCTTGCCAGACATGGCCGACGACTTTGCGTCACAGACAGGTGCGATAGCCTTATCAACAGAGTCTGAGACAGCCGCGCAGACCGCACTGGCACTTATCCATCAGCTGAAGACGACACTGGAAGCCCGACTGGAGACAGAGGCGGATGTCGGTATCAAAGCGGACATCGCCATGGCACTCGCCCGTCTGGCCGATATCGACGCCGCCGTCCGTCAGGATGAACAAGCGAGTCTGACGCTGGCTTACACGACCGCCTCCCACACACAGACGGCAGCGACCCTGCTGGATGTGCAGATGCGCCTGAACAACATGGAAGCGCAGATAGCCCGGAATGCGTTTATCGCGCTGGGCTCGGTGGTGAACGTGGAGACCGACCCGCTGGCGGGGCAGCAAGACATTGAAGACATCCGTACACTGGATGAACTCAATGCCGCGCTGGCGGTGGCGCAGACTGAATACGGGGCAGCGCAGACCGCGGCCTATGAAGCGCAGACCGCCTTCCAGACCTACCTGGCCGGTGGTCATGGGCTCGAAACCAAGATAAACGTCGCGACCAACCCGGTAAAACCCCATCTCTATATGCATGCCGGGGACGCCTGGCCCGAGCTGCGTACCCTGTTTGATGCAGACACGTTTGTGTACGGCTTTGGTGAGCAATTTGAGCGGGTGTATGCCAGCCTGCTGCCGGAAGATACAGAGGTCAATCCGTCCTACGTCCTGCGGGCAGAGTTGCTATCGAACCTTGAACTGATAGACGTGGAGCTGGAAGGGGCACTGCAAAGCAGCTCCCTCAACACGATGCTCAATGACCTGCAGGCACACAAAGCGACGTTCGAGGTGATGCTGGAAGCCCTGTCCAAGGTAGCCGACCACTTCTGGGCGCTCGATGATGCCAGCGACATCTGGGCGGCCCGCCATCCGGCGGGCAGCGCCCCGGCGTATACCCTGGAGGAAGCCCTGGCTGCCACGAAAACGCAGGCAGAAACCAGCAGTGAAACCATAAAGCAGAACATCCTAACCTTGCTCGAAACCTTATCGGCGTATGAAGCCCAGCTTACCACTACGCTCAATGCCGCCACGGCGTTGGAAGCGGCGGATGCGGACGTCAGTGAGCTGCAATCTCTCATCGCGGTGAGGGAAGAATCAGAGGCCACCGAGGCACTGACCCTGTCACTGAGACAGGTGTCGGCGGAACTGCAGGTGTTATCGGTACAGATACGTGACCAGCAGGCCCGGTTGGCGGCAGACCCGGATAACACGTCACTGTTGGACGGACTGGCAGCACTGGTCAGTGAGCAGAATGCCCGGTTAACCGAGCAGGCTGAGTTGCTGGTGCAGCTTCAGACTTACAACGCCCATGAGGTGTTGGTGGCATCAGCGGCCAGTGAGGCCGACACGGCCAGCGCCTCCATAATGACCGCTGCGCAGTGGGATGAAGCGGTGGCGGTGGCACATCAGGCCTACCTGGACGCGCTTGAGACGGAAAACGACAACAACTACCGACTGTCACTGAGTTACTTTGGGGAGTATGCCCAGCCGGGAATACTGCAGGACATCGAGGCTTTGCCGGCCAGTTACCTGCCGGCACTGAACTTTGATGAGGCTCAGCAATATCTCATCACGGCGCAGACAACGTTGGATGTTGCCGATCCGCAAGAGCTCTACAGCTATCGACAGGAAGCGGCGGCGATTAAAGCTGAGATGGATTTGGTAGGAAACATTTCTAGTCAGGCTCATTCAGGAGTGGGTTTGTCTGGAGACATAGGGCGCTATATTGGTGCAGTGTTCCCTTACTATAGAAGTCAGAACTATGGCTATCTGCACGGTTACATCAGCCACTACAGTTCGCATCTTAATGGGCGTATTTCCTCCGTGGTTAACATTGACTCGTTCTCCGGTGATGTATCCCGCTTAAACACGTTGAAAGGACAGGTGGAATGGAGTGACAGTGATGTGGCTGAAGCCATTGCCCTGACCGAAAGTGTCATGGCTGACTATTCCCTTATTAACATCGAGCTGTCAACACTGGCAGATGACTTCCTGACATTGGAAGAGGCGCAATCGCTACGGGAAAATAATCTTGGGAATACATATCAAGGTCTTGATGCGGTTGATTTTCCTTCGATGGAGGAGTACTCGACGCAGGAAATACTGGATGAAATACTAGCCGCTGTTGAAACTAATTCTCAGGGTTCGCGCAGCACTGTTTCTCGGCAGATCTCAGATATTCAGTCCCTTCAACAATTTTTCCAGTCACTGTCAGAAGCCAGACAGCGCGCGAAACTTTATAGTTTGTTTGGTGAGAAAGCCGATTTAACCACGTTTCAGGGCACTTATGACCACTACCTGAGAAGGGGGAGTGACTCGGTAAACACGGCGGATGCCCCTCTTATTGGTGAGCTTTTTCCTTATTGGAAGCATCAATATTACGGAATGCTTTACGGTTACGACCACCACTTCGGAAAACGTTTCGACGAGCTTGTGCAGCCACACGTCAACAAGGCCGCATTTGGTGAAAACAGTCAAATCCTAGATACATTCCTCGGGCAGTCTGACTGGGACGACAATGACATTGCAAAAATCCTGTCAGTCGCAAAGCAGTGGTCATCAGACCTGACAGCCATTGATAATGTCTTGTCCACCCTGCCTGAAAACTTTCTGACCTTAGAAGAAGCCGAGTCCTTAAGGGAGAGCAACCCCGGTAATACCTACACCGGTACCTATTCGCCAGTTGACTTGCCATCGGCGGATGAGTACACCACACAAGCGCTGTTGGATGCCACCCTGGAAAGGGTGCGCACCGACGCTGAGAGCAAGCGCAATGAAATCGCACAACGGTTGACGGCAGTTGAATCGATTGAAGCGTATTTTGAAGCGCTTGCTCAAGATAGACAGCGCAGCAGATTACAGTCTTTGTTTGGTGAGGCAGGGTCTTTCGACGATTTCTCTGCACATTATGAACAGGTACTAATTGGGCTGTCACCAGACGCTGTGCCAACCAATATGGGTGCGTTGACTGAGGCGCTTACCCAGCACATCAGCCTGTTGCCTAACACGGCGGGGTTGAGTACGGAAAATGCTGAACTGGTTCGTTACCGCGAAGACAACGCTGCTTTCATTAATACGCTCAGCCAGCTAAAAGCTGCCATCCTTGTTGTGCCAGAGCACTTTATGACCCTGGAAGAGGCTGAAATACTGTGGCAACAGCGTAATCAGGAGATTGACCCTGACACAGGCGACATCCGCTATGAGGCAATGCACAGTGCCGAGGAAGGCCTTGCTGCCGCGAGGGAGCAAGCAGAAACAGCAGGTGCGGCTTACCTCGCCAAGCTGGATGACACACTGACGTCCTTGCAATCGGTGCAAGATGCCATCAATAACGCCCTCCTGGTAGAAGACGCCCTCACACACCTCAATACCCTCGAAGCCGATGCCTATCTGGCAAAAACCCAGCTGACCACAGCGGTTGCGCTGGATACACTGACCACACAGCGTGCCGGGCTGGATGTGGCGATATCCAGCGAATTGGCGGCCCTGGATTCGCACTTTAGCTCAGACCAGGTTGAGACGGAGTTAGAGTGGCACTCGCAAATGAGTAATTACCACCCATTCCCAACCTATGGTACATCAGAAACCTATGACTATTTTTGTACGCCAGAGCAAAAAGAAGCGTTGAGGATACTCCACTATCATGCCGCTTCATACAACGCAGGTCACTACTATACGATAAGGAATTCGGTAAAAAGCACTTTAAATATACCGGATAGCAGCTATTACTGGGAATCTTTCAATGATATGTATTTTTACGCGGGTGATTTGCAACGTCTTCGCCAAAGTGGGGTCAATGAAAGCTCTGTCACGGAACTGGCGGGTAGGGCAGCGCATTGGGAGAATGCGCTCACTCAGATAGATGCGAGAGAGCACGCCATCAACTCGCGTCTGGAAAACAAGATGACGCTCAGTCATGCCACGAGTATATGGAACACCAGATACCCTGATGGTATTGACCCTGCCACGGGGTTACCGCCCCAGTACACAGCCGAAGAAGCGTTTGCGATTGTTGATGCGTTAACAACAGAGATTGCGACAGACCAACTTACCCGGTTAACCAGTGTCAGGGACAGCGTGGCATTGATTGGCAGCAAAGCCAACGTCATCGCCAATCTGATTAATGAACGTGACCGCAGTGATTACGCACTGGCGGGCTTGCAGGCCCGTGTTGAAGAGGAAGCCAGAACTCTGGCTCAAGCTGAGCTTCAGGCGATGTCCAACAGTACCCTGACTGAGCTTCAGGCATTGGCGGCTTCCATCGAAGCCGTGGAATCCCAGCTGGCAGAAGACCCTTCCAATCCAACCCTTCAGGACAAGCTCACCTTACTTATCCACCAACAGCAGGCGCTACTCGCACAGCAACAGTCAACCTTAACTGCTCTCACGGGTGACGACTCTCTGGGGCTTTTGGTCACCAACTCCCTGCGTAATCTTGACGAAGCGACCGCGACAAGGGAGAAGGCGGCAGAAGACGTCGAGGTCAACAAGCAGCAGGTGGCTGACCTCAAGCAGGAAGTGGCACTGCTGTCCGAAGAGATAGGAGCGCAACTGACAGCCATGGCAGACAAACGGGCAGAATATGAAGCCTTGGAGGAGGAAGCTGCGCGTCTGCGTCTTCAGGAAAGCGCGCTCAGAGAGACCTTAGCGGACGAAGAAGTCATGCAGGCCGATGCATTAGCGGTTGAAGCAGCCAAGGTCGGCGCATTGACTTCTCTGTATACCCAGAAAACCATCCTGACTTCCTCTCAGGTCGACAGAGAAGCTATCGAGGTTGATAACCAGACTATCATCAGAAATGCGAGTCATTTAATCAGCGCCAATGAGGCGGTGTTAACCCAGCATGCTCAGGATATTACGAATAAAGAAACTGAGTTATTTGAGGCGAATAAGGCGCTAAAAAGGGCAAATGAAAATCTATCGAAAGCAAAGGGCGCTGTCTTAGGCATATTTAACCGGCCTAAAAACAGGGCACTTTACATTCCAGCATACATAGGGTGGGACAGCGCTACTGAATTTGGTGCAGGGGCGTTCAGCATGTTGCCGTATGACGGGAATAAAATCTCTTCAGCTTCGGTTGACTTTAGAACTGCACTGGACCGAAAAGCATCCAGAGTTGACTTATCAAGCGAGGGCAACTTTCGGCGGCTGATGCGTTCAATACTGGATGTCATCAATCAACCAACGATTACATCAACAAAAATTGAACAAATAGAGGGTCAAATGGCCCTGTTGGATCATCTTTACCGCACCGTTAATGGCATGGACAGGAGGAGAGATGGCCCGCTGCTAAGAAACTACACTTTCTCGGATAGAGACGGCAATCATTCTTGCCCATCGTTCTATGAATTGGAGAGGAGAAGAGATAACTGGTACGACGACGCCAAAAACCAAATAAAAACGTGGGCCAGCAGGGCGATAAACGGCCTTAAAACTATCAGAACCACGTTGAATGCTTACAAAAAAGCATATGAAGATGTTGGTCGTGCCCAAACCAAAATTACGGGCATAGAAAACTGGCTGAACCCTTATCGCACGATGCAAAATGAAATCGATACAGCCGAGCAACAGATAACCGCGGCGCAACTGGCTTTGGACACGGCTCAAGCAGCCATCTCGGACGGTGAAGCGGCCCTGGCGCGGGTGAATGTGGACATTGCGGAAGCGGAAGCTGCGTTGGCCGATTCGGTGGCATCACGTAAAGAGGCAGAAGCCTCTGTCAACACCACCCGGGCGCTGCTGGCACAGGCAGAAACCGACAAAGCCAATGCAGAAGCGCTGGTGCTGGCGGCCCGTCAGGAAATCAATGTGGCTGGCGGTCACTACAACGAAGCACAGGCGTCCCTGCTTGACGCCTCTACCGAGCTGGGCTCAGCCCAGGACAACCTCAATGTGGCGATGAGCCTGCACCTGCAGGCGGAGCAGTTTATCCACGACGCGGAGATGGCCAAGCTCAATGCGTCCCAGACCCTGTCGGATGCCGAGCAGCTGGTGCAGTTCAGCCAGTACCTGGTGAAACGTCAGGTGAACGCAGAGGTGGCGAGCAACGACACCTCCTACGAGTACGATGACCGTGGTCAGCTTATCGGGGAAGTATCAGCGCTGGTGAGCTACAGCGAGCGTACCGAGCAAGGCGGCCTGACCCAGTATATCGGGCGCCTGAGAACCGAACACCAGTACGACAGCCTGGGGAACGTTATCGGCACCGTCACCGCCAAAGGCACGGCAGACGAGGCAGCCAACACCTTCGTGTACGATGTGAACGGCAACCAGACGCAGTCACACGGCATTGCCGGCAGCACCGTGGTATTTGACGCCATCCATCAGGCCACCATCAACATCAATGCGCAAGGGCACCGCCGCGACAAGGTGTACGACGACCTTGGGCGTCTGCGCTTTGACGTGGACGAGCTGGGGTATGTGACCGAGCACCGCTATAACGGCCTTGGCCAGAAAGCGTCCGAAGTGCGCTACAGCGCCGCCTATGCCGGTGCACGTGTCAATGATACGCCGCTGACCCTTGACGCATTGACCACCTTCGCAGCAGATGCCGGCGCGCAGCGTGCTCTCGATTACCGCTATGACCTGCGGGGCCAACTGCGTGCGACCGTGGAGCGCAGCACCGTGGATAACCTGCAGCGCGAGACCGAGCGTAGCCTGAATGCCTTCGGGGAGACTGTGGCGGTGACCCAGCGCTATCAGGACGGGGACGTGCTGACGACGGTCACCACCCAGGCGCATCTTTACAGCGTGGCGGGTCAGTTGCTGGCAAGCCGCAATGCAGCAGGGGATGTCACCCTTTATGGTTACAACGGTTACGGTGAACTCAAAACCCAGCGTGAACTGACGGCCCCTTACCACGGTGAATGGACACTGGATGCCCTGAACAGCTGGCGACAGACGGTCGATACCACCGAGCGTCACCAGAGCTATGTTTACGACAACCGGGGGAACCGACAGCAGACCACGCTGCACAATGTGACTTACCACCGTCACAATGGCACCCTGGTCGAGGAAGTCACCCACGACCTTATCACCACCACCTATCATGACCATGCCGGGCGCATGTACATCACGGTGACAGAGGAAGGCACCACCAACCCGGAGACCCACTATACCGCGGCAGACCGGACCCTTTACGAATACGATGCCCTGGGCCGCCTGGTGGCGAGTTGGGGCAAGGCACGCGAGTACCTGGTTGATGGCCTGGAGTTGGGATTTAAGGGCGACCTGCCCAAGCGGCTTATTGCCAACCAGCGTACCGACTACTTCTATGATGCGCAGGGTAACCAACTGGCGACCCGGGTGGATGGTCCGGTAGGCCGGGTGACCCAACAGTACTTTGATGACGAAGGCCGCCTTATCGGCCGCCGGGATGCAGAAGGTCATTACACCGCCATCACCACGGATGCGATGAATCGTGTTACCAGTGAACGCACTGCTGTCAGCGGCAACGGCTATCAACACACCCGTGAAGTGACCTACCACTATGATGCCACCGGGCGCCAGCGGGGCACCACGGTCTCGGTCAACAACGCAGATGACATCATCGAGACCGTCATCTACAACGCCTACGGTGAAGTTGAAGAGAAACACCACAACGGCAAGGTACAGGAAAGCTATGTCTATGACGGCCTGGGCCGTGTTACCCACAACACCGTCAAAGGCGTGACCACCGGCTACCGCTACAACTGGCTGGACAAGGTCACGGCGGAAACCGTGGAAGGCACCCGTACCACCACCCGTGACTACGACCCGCTTGGCAATGTTACCCGGGAAACCGGCCCGGCGCAGGATGTGAATGCCGCGACCCCGCTACGCTCAGTGGTGACACTCACCCATGACCGTTGGGGCAATGTGCTGACCCAGACCGTGAACGGTCATAACCATACCTTCATGTACAACCATGCCAACCAGGTCATCAAGCAGGTGGGCCCGGCGGTGGAGGTTATCCGTGCCGACGGCTCAAGCGTCACGAAACGCCCGGTGACCCTGATGTACTACGACCATCAGGGCAACCGCCTGGCGGTGCAGGACGCGAATGGGCAGTGGCAGAAGAGTTACTATGACCTCACCGGCCAGAAACTGATGGACGTGAACGGGGCCGACGGGGTCACCCACTACTACCACAATGCCTACGGGGACGAGATAGCGCGGGTCAATGCCGCCGGTCAGGGGGAAGTGTTCACTTATGACAATAACGGTCAGTTACTGACCCGGGCCAAGGTGAGCCAGAGCAAGGGGTACCTCGAAGTCTACGCCAAGTACGCTTATGACCAGGCAGGACAGCGCTACCACGAACAGTGGCAGGGGGCGTCAGGCTATGAAATCTTCACCCGTTATGACGCGGCAGGCCGGGTTCTGGAAACCCAGGGTGGCGGTCAGCACAAGCGCTACACCTACGACAGCTTTGGTAACCGCAAGACCGAATCCTGGCTGCAGACTGGGGCGGTCAAGGCCACCAAAACCTCGTACTACGATGTCCACGGCAGGCTGACCACCCAGACATTGTATGACGGCACATCCGTAACCTACGGCTATGATGCCTTCGGGCAACTCAAAACCAAATCCGGGGCCATCAGCCAGAGCTATGAGTACTGGGACAATGGCCTGCTCAAACGCCAGACGACGGGCAGCAAGAGCGAATCGTATACCTACGATGTCAATGGGCGGGAGAGGAACCGTACCCTGACAGACACGGGACATAAACTGGTGACGGTCACGGACTGGGATGCACAGGGGCGGATTCAGCGTGTCACGGCCAGTGAGATACAGCAGACCGAGGCCATTGATGAATACGAGCGTGTCTGGACAACGCACTACGATGAGGACGGTGACGCTTACCGAACTTGGGAGGACGTAAAGAAACCGGACGTGGTACATACGCTGACTGGTTCATCAGTGCAATACTATTACGATGCAGTGGGCAACCGCCGCAAGGTGGTGACCACGGGTGAGCAGTCCGGTACCCGCTGGTATCACTATGACGGTGATAACCGCATGGTGGGGTCACACACCCGCAGTAGCGATGTGGCGTTAAGTAGCATCCAGGGGCGCGCAGGTGACCGACGTATCACCTACAACGCCCTGGGACAGAAAGTGACCGAGCAGAGCTGGGATGTGGAGCAGCGCGAGGTTGAATTTACGGCCAACGGCTACAATCCTTGGCAAGGCTTTTACACCTATCAAGATACCCAAACGCTCTCCGAGACGGTGAAAAACGAAACCCAGCTTAGCTATGACAACAACGGGCATATTGCCGGTGTCAGCGAGTACGAATACGTCAACGGAACGCGCTACAACACCCGCACCCTGAGCCAGACTAACAGCCTGTCAGGGCATGCTGAGCGCAGCACCGAGGTGACACGCACCTACACCTACTCGCGGGAGAATATTGACACGTCACCCACTGTGGCCACGCTGAAATCCAGCAAAACCACGACTTCGTCAATGCTGTACTCCAAAGACGGGCAGCTCTATAACCAGGTCATGAACACCACCGGGGAAAGTGAAATCTCGGTATGGATGGATTATCACTACAGCGGTCAGCTTGCCGCTCAGCGTACCTTCCTGACTGTGGACGGTAAGGCGGTGGTTGATACTCACTCCTATGCCTACCAGGGACGTGAAAACTTCCAGAAAAAAACCGTGGAAGCCACCACCACCCGCAGAGCGTATGGCAAGAATTTCACGCCGGGCACGTCCACCTTCCACTACAACAGTGCAGGCCACCTTGAAAAAGTGACCAGCACCAAAGCCGACAGTGAACGTCAGGTACTGACAGACTTCAACGGTCAAATCGCCCTGCAGGTCGCTGGCGGCACACTCACGGCGGAGCTTTCTACCGGGGGTAACCCGCTTGCGCATATCGGGACTGGCAGTGTTGATGCGGACCTTCTGAGTGACAGCGGTAGCAGCGCAGGCCAACAGCCGGGCACCTATACCGTGGCCACCAATGACACCCTGCAGCGTATCGCGCAAATGGTGTATGGCGACAGCCGCTACTGGTATCTGATTGCGGATGCGAACGGCTTATCACCGACGGAACCACTGACTGAAGGCAAACTGCTGGTCATCCCGAACCAACATACCCAGACCTTTAATGGCGCAGAGAGCTTCAAGCCTTACAACGAAAGTGAGGTGCTGGGCAATGTGAATCCAGACCCCATTGCGCCGCCACCACCGAAGAAGAGCTGTAACCCGATTGCACAGATCGTGATGGTGGTTGTGGCGGTTGTGGTGGCTTATTACACGGGCTATTACGTTGGCGTTGAGTTGGGAGCTTCTACTGCTGTCGCAGGTGCAGCAGGTGCAGCGGCTGGCTCAGCAGCGTCACAATTAGTGGGGATGGCGCTCGGCGAAGTCGATAGTTTCTCATGGAAACAAGTGGCTTTGTCAGCAGTCGCAGGTGCAGCAACAGCAGGTGTCAACTCTTCCTCCCTGGCAGGCACGAAGGAAATTCTGACTAATTCAGCAGCTAGCTATGGCGCGAACTATCTGGGCTCCAAAGTGCTGGGACAAGACGTGTCTTTTAGTTGGAAGAATCTTGCAGCATCCGTTGTTGGTTCGCTTGTAGGCTCGAAAGTTGGCGGTGAAACGGGCTATCTCAGTCAAATGGGGCTGGAAAACACCTATGCAATTGACTACCTAAGTGGTTTTGCCAGCAGTTCTACAGCCTCTGTTCTGAGGGGGGAATCGTTTAGCGATAATGCTGGGATGATGGCTGTTGATTCGTTTGGGAATGTGTTGGGCCGAGCAGTGGTTGATCATGTTAAGTTACAGAATGTGAGGAACAGTCTAACCGCCTCAACAAATGCTAGTTTCAGTCGTCAAGCATATGAGAAATATATTTCAGATAGTTACGGCGTGTTTGTTCCCCCGGGTTCAGAAGCTGATTTTATTAGTTATTCAGATTGGGCCGCTTACGAAGAATCTCGACTGCTTGATGGAAATATATCGTTAGATGATAGCGATTTATCTGTCGACGAGCCTCAAGCATTCGTCAACACAGAAGTGCTTGATCAGCAAGCGGATGGGATTTTTGACCCATACATTAAAAGTGATTATGTCAGTCCATATGATGTATATCTTTCCGAGAGTAGTTACAAACAATCCAACTTCTTTGGATCGATGAATGGTTGGCTAAACGACCATCGTTCAGCAATCTCAGATTTCTACGATGATGGTGTTGGTCAGCTGTTCTTTGTTCAGGCGACTGTAGCAGGCGGTGTGTTTGGTGCTGCGGAAAGCATTACAGGAGGTTTGTCTCGCTTCTGGGATGACCCTCTTGGTTACGGCTCCGCGATATGGGATGCAACGAAAAGCTTTGTAAGCGACTCTTGGGATGCAACATATAATTGGGATAGCGATGCCCAAAGTCGAATGTACGAAAGAGGCGAAGCTCTTGCCGATGGTGTATACGGCTACTTCTCAGATATGTGGACGAATGGTTCTAGTGGTAACTTCTTTGCTTTTGGGGAAACGGTAGGACCAGTAGCGTTTGACTTTGCATTCGGTTTGAAAGGTGCAGGTTATGCGAGTAAGCTTACGTCTGGATGGGGGAATGATGTTGCTCCAACCATAAATCAGAGGCATTTGGATTATGGTGGAGATCTTGGTGCAATAAATGAGTCTGTGGAATTGTTGGGCCAAAGAGCACTTAGAAACTCTGGTGGTGACCCGTATAAAGCAGAAGCAATCTTTGAAGATTACCTAAAAGCTGTAGATAATCGATTGCAACGAGTTGATAGTGATTACAGAATTGAAATTCAACCGGCAGCACTTAAAGGGGAAGGGCGTGTTCCTGCTTTTATTTATCTTCATAGAGGCGGTCCGGATACTTCACTAATAACTAATTCTTCTGGTGATCCAAAGCTATTTGCATATCCTGGGTCTAAGCGGTTAGATGCTGGTGTTATTGATATTTCATCAGATGCAAATCAGTTTAATTTACACCCTGTTGTTTCTGGTTTTGATATTACTACAAGTAAAACGAAGCCAAATATAGTTAATAAATATCAACAGGTATTTGGTGATATTCCTATCTATGATATTAGGCTGGATTGATTATGTCTGAATTATTAAATGAAGCTGGGAAGCTTATTTCTGAAAAGGCGATTCTTCCTCTGTTAGAGGAGTTGGAGAAAGAAGCCTCAGAATGTTTGGGTGTTGAGGTGTTTGTTTTAGATAGTGGTCAAAAGTTTGGAGTCTTCATCAGAGAAACTGAGCAAGGCTCTTCAGCAAAAGCTGAAGTTCGATTACTTTTGAAGGAAGGGCTTTCTCCTAACGAATTCAGATTTAACGGCGAGTGTATAACTTCAGAGTTCTCAAAAGAAACTGGCTTTTCTGGATTCTCAATAAAAGGTAAAGCTTTTATTGAGAATTCCACTGTTGAAATAAGTGGTAGAACAAATCGGTATAATGTTTGGAGCTGGGGTTCTAAGTTCAAGGATTGACTGGCTAGTGAATCAAGTTAAAGGAGATAAATTAACAGGACAGTCACCATTAGAGAGCAAAACAGGGAAAAACAACTAAAAGGACAGTCACTATTAGAGCAAAAATCTGTAGTGGTAAACTGCTCCCAGACAGCAAATTAGGTCGATTCTCTGCTTTAAAAAACAGAGACAGGCACTTTAAGAGAAATGTGATGACTAGTCTGTTAGTAAGTGACTGTTTTATGGTTTAACTTTAAGGAATGGTGCTCAAAATGAGTTGTTAGGTAGAGATTTCTTTAAATCTTGGTAACTTTGTAAGGTTTAGACAGCACGAAAACAGGCGATAGCCTGTTAGCTGTGTAAAATTGGGCGAAGCTGGTTGAGGAGAAGGTTTAGCTGTCAGGCAGAAAACAGAGACAGACACTTTTAGACAGCCTGAAAACAAACGATGGCCTGTTAGCTGTGTAAAATTGGGCGAAGTGGGTTGAGGAGAAGGTTTAGCTGTCAGGTAATCTGAGCCCTGAAAGTTACCCTCGGTCTAGGTGAGGCAGTGAAGCTTTAATGGCTTGGCTGCTGCCAATTAATCTGCCTCTTTCTACTTGGGTGCAGGCGTTTAGCCAATCGGCTTTGTCAAACCCCAACCATTACAAGAATGGGTGGTAAGCACGGCTGATATAGCCGCGTGTGTCATCGCGTATCTGGCGCCCAGTCCAATCAACCAGCTCCAAATAATCCATCGGGTATCGCTTCGCGCGGGTTTCCGGCAAACGGGAACAAGTCAGGGATCGTCATCTCATTATTTTTAATCGACTCAATCCTCCCTTTTACTGACGTATGGTCAAACTGTTCGGGCGTATCTGCCATTGCCGCTCGCAAAGGGTTTAAATCAACATAGGCCTTCGCAACCGCTAACGCTTTTTCGTCCAGCAGTGCCTGACTCTTAAATCGTCCTTCCCAGAAATACCCCTGCATCCCACCTCAAACTTGTCTGCCTTCGTTAAGACCAAAAATTTCGATCACTGCCGTTAGCTATTGTTCCAATTGCAGGTCTAAAACAATCCCTGTTTAAAGCATTGAAACTGACCAATAAGTGTACTAATACTTTAATACACAAACAAAACCTTACAGATCCTTAGGTCAATCGGCCTAGTTTGAGTGATCAAATCAGTACTAATCTGAAAAGAGTATGTAACACTCCAACTTTTATCATCCTTTCTGAAACCTCTTCGCTACTTGGATAACATTTCTCATTGGTAATAATTGTGTTCGATCTGTAAAAAATTCAGACATGTCCGCTTTTTCCCCATTTTCTAACTCAGAAAATGCGTTATCGTTTGTACAACCAAATTACAAAAGTCCGATGAGTTGTTAGAGAATTCGGACACACAATAAAGCAGTCGGTTGGACAAAGACTATGCAGTATCTAGAACTATTCTCCACGGAAGAACTTTTGGCGCTTGCAGCACTGGATCTTGAAAAAGAACAGTTAGACAAGGGCTTAGCAAAACTCAAATACCTTACTAAACAGAGCGTTGTTTCAGATGAACTGGATTCAATGCTTGGTAGTGTTTACGCAAAGCTACGTTTATTTAACCTGGCAGCAGATCACTACGCCCTCCTTTTGGAAAGAACGCCGTCGCGTTTGCATGAAAGATTCCAGCTAGGCATGGTTTATCGCGAGATGAATGAACTTGAGAAAGCTGCCGAATGTTGGGATGTCGTATTGAAAGAAGACGGTACTTATCCTCCAGTTTTATTCCACAAAGCCTTGTTGCATCTCACCATTGAAGATGTTTCCGAGTCGAAAACCCTATTGAACAAGTTGGTTGCCACGGCTGATTCAGACAACTACTACGTCGAGCGTGCTCGAAACGTGTTGGAAGATATTAATTTGTCTGAAAGTGAGCCAAAACCATCAACAACAGCTGAGCAGGTTCACTAAAGGGTATTTCTGATGTCTGTAGAGCGTTTGCGGGAATATTTGGCGCTCGACCCTGAAAACAGCATCTTGGCATGCCAACTCGTCGAGTTACTGGCAAAAGAAGGTGATGTTAAAGGAGCGATGGCGGCAGTAGATACAGCGCTTTCTTATCACAGTGATGATGCACATTTACTGAGTTGGAAGGGGCACCTTTCTATTGCGACCAAGGCATATGAAGATGCTGTCTCTGCTTACAACACTTTGTTTTATTTAGGCTACGAGCAATCAGGTCTTAAGATCAATTGTGCGCTGGCTAATTATCAGATGAAGGCGTTTTCTGATGCGACTGCGTTATTAGAACAAGTTGATGAGTCTGAATTGGGTGTGCAGCACGGTTTGATGAAAGCCAGGTGCTTGGCGCACGCAGAACAAATACCAGAAGCCATCGCAGTGACGGAAAAGCTGTTATCAAACAGCGATGCTGAAACACGAAGTGAACTTCAGGGCGCATTGGGTTTGTTTTATCTTGATGATGCGCAGTATGAGCAGGCTGAGAAGTATCAGCGAATTGCGCTAGAGCATGATCCGAATCAGTTCGAAGCACTCATCACGCAAGGAAGTTTGGCGCTTTATCGTTTAGATATGATCAAAGCCAAGAAGATTGTCGACAGGTTGATAGGGCAGTTCCCCACCAATGGACGAGTGTTAGCAATGAAAGCACTCATTCATATGTACAAACAGGAATTGCCAGCAGCGATTTCGACTTATGAGTTAGCGTGCAAAGAAATGCCTGATCATGTCGGTAGTCGAGTGAACCTTGCGTGGTGTTTCTTCTCCATGGGGGATTTGGATACCGCTGAGAAGACTTTCAACCAGGCTGTTGAAATAGAGCATAACTTTGCAGAGTGTCATGGTGGTCTGGCGGTAGTGAAAGCTTACCGTGAAGACTGGAATGCGTCGAAGCAGTTAGCTAAGAAAGCGCTAAAACTGGACTCGCAGTGTGCATCAGCGCTCTTTGCCCGGTCGCTTTATCTCAAAGTGAAAGGTATGGATGAGCAAGCCGAAGCCATCATGAATGGTGTGATGTCATTCCAATCAGAACTTGCTGCACAGAATTTGAGTGACACGATTACGTTGAGTTTTCTGACGAAGAAAAAGCCAAATGGATAAAGATGCCGCCAGCTTTTTACTCAGTGAGATGATGAGTACAGCATTTCTAGTGTGTGGCCCGGTATTATTAGTGGCGCTCGTGGTTGGTCTGGCGGTGAGTATTATTCAGGTGGTGACTCAAATTCAGGAAATGACATTAACCTTCGTGCCAAAAATGTTCGCAGTGGCATTGATTATTATGTTGATGTCGGGGTGGATGTTAGGGGTATTAACAGAATTTACGATTTCGCTTTTTGAATATGCTTCAAGTTTGTGATTGAAAATCAAATTGCCAATGAATGGCAAGACTATATCAGTGTTTTCTTTTTGATCCTTTGTAGGGTCACGCCTCCTCTTGTTTTCAGGAGTGTGAATCCGTTGTCAATGTTACCCCCTTATATAAAGGTATTGGTGACATTGGTATTTTCTCTGGTGATATTTCTCAGAGTGACGGATGACAATATGATAATGCGCGTTGTACAACTCGATGGTACGGCAATGGCGGTAGCGTGCCTAATCGAATTCGGCATTGGATTAATACTTTGGTTCGCTTTGCTTGCTACCTATGGAGCGATATATACATTTCTACGGGTATTAGATATGCAAGTGGGTTTCAACCCTATGGGTATATTCAATCCCTCTATGAGTGAATCGGATCCAATATTAACGCGTGTTGTGCTGGTGTTTGTGTTTTTGTTGTTTTTTATTACGGACATGCACTACTTCATTCTGATGGCACTGACTCAATCATTGAATCTGTTCCCTGTGTTGAGTGGTTTTGGTGAACCAAACTTGGAGTTGTTGATTGCCTTGTTTTCTTCCCAGTTCATGCTGTGCCTTATTTTGGTGTTGCCCATTATGGTCGCGGTTTTTTGGGTCGATTTGGTTTTGGGCATGTGTAGCAGGGTAATGCCGCAAGTGAATATCTATTTCGTTGGCTTACCTTTGAAAATTGCCGTGGCGTTTATCATTTTGGGCTTAGCATCGCGTCACATTACCAGTGTTTCAGAAGAACTGTTTGACAGCGTAGTAAGGTACTGGCACGCGCTATATTGACGCCAGCTACCGTGAGGTGTATTAGTTGGCGACTGAAGAAAAAACAGAGAAAGCAACGGAGTATAAGCTCCGTAAAGCCAAGGAAAAAGGCCAGGTATCCAAGAGCATGGATGTTACCTCCACGGCCAGTTTGTTGGTGACGCTTATCATGGTAATGGCGATGATTTCCCATGTTGGTGTTGTCGTGCTTACCACAACGTCTGATGTCTTCCTGCTGGCTGCAAATCTAGATATCACCAGTAGCCTTGATTGGTTATTGAACAAGTTATTCAATGCCTATGTGACAGCGCTAATGCCTGTTTTCCTCACCGCCATCGTTTTTGGTGTGTTGATTAATTTGGTGCAAACCAAAGGTGTATTCAGCTTTCATCCTTTAAAGCCAAATATCAGTAAGTTAAATCCGATTAAAGGATTGAAAAAGCTCTTTTCTATAAAATCTCTTTTTGAGCTGGGGAAAAATATTCTCAGGCTAAGCTTTGTATCTGTGATGGCTTGGTATTTATTTTATGATGAAGTTTTCTACATTCCAGATAATTCTGGATTGTCAGTTTGGCTGATTCTTGAAAGAACACAGGTTTTACTTGGTAAAACCGTGGCGCTTTTTATACTGACAATTCTTCCTTTTACATTGTTTGATTTTATTTTTCAGAGCTGGTCATTCGGAAAAGAAATGAGAATGACTAAAAAAGAACTCAAAGATCAGTATAAGAATCAGGAAGGCGATCAGGAAATAAAACAAAAGCGCCGACAATTGCAAAGGGAACTCCGTTCTAAGGTAGGTTCTCTGACGAATGTTTCCAATGCAGATGTAGTGATTACTAACCCAACACATATTGCCATTGCACTGAAATATGATGAAGAAAAGATGACGGCGCCGAAAGTGGTGTCAAAAGGCAAAGGGCCAATCGCTGAGGCTATCAAAGAAATAGCGCAAGAACATCGAATTAAAATGAGATCGAACATCCCACTTGCGCGCGCAATATACAAGAAAGTCCGAATAGGAAGGGAGATTCCCCCCGAGTTTTATGACGAGGTGTCGGAAATCTATAAGTGGTTATTGAAAAGTAGAAATGCCAATTCGTGAAGTAAGGTTGAGATTTGTTTAAGCAGTATTTTCTAAAAGATTGGCATAGTAATTTATTCATTATCGGCGTAGTACTGATATTGATGGTGATTTTTCTGCCTATTCCGCCAGCATTGCTGGACTTTCTGCAGATCGTCAATTTCAGTGTAGCCCTGCTCATTCTTTTGTTGACGTTTAGCACAGATAAACCGCTGAGCTTTTCTACCTTTCCGTCGATCATATTGATAGCAACCTTATTCAGGTTGGCACTCAACATCTCTGCGACACGACTGATCCTGGGTGAAGGTGATGCGGGTGAGGTGATTGGCGCCATTGGCGAGTTTGTTGTTTCTGGCAATTACGTTATTGGCTTTATCGTTTTTATCATTCTTGTGGTTGTTCAATATGTGGTTGTCACCAATGGTGCGCAGCGCGTGGCAGAGGTCGCAGCCAGATTTACGCTAGACAGTATGCCCGGCAAACAAATGGCCATTGATGCCGACATGAATATGGGCTTGATTGATGAAGAAGAAGCACGGACTCGACGCTCAAACATTGAGAGAGAAGCCAGTTTCTACGGCGCGATGGATGGTGCGACGAAATTCGTTAAAGGTGATGCGATTGCGGGCATTATCATCATTCTTATCGACATTATCGGCGGTGTGACTGTTGGCGTGATGCAACACGGCCTCACGTGGGGAGAATCACTCGCGAAGTATTCTTTGCTGACCGTTGGTGATGGCATTGTCACGCAAATACCATCGCTCATCATTGCGGTTGCAACAGGCATTATTATTACCCGTGCCGCGACAGATTCTGAGCTAAGCCGCGAGATCGGACGCCAAATTGCTTCGCATCCCCGCACGCTTATTTTGGTGACGATGGCCTTGATTGGTGCGCTGTTTTTAGACGGCCTACCGACAGTGCCAATTCTCATTGTCGCTATCTTCTTCGCGGCTTGTGTTTGGTGGGCAATCCGCAGCAAAGAGCACGAAACCGATATAGAAATAGAAAGCGCTGAAAAGGAAGACCTGGCTGACATCATCAAGGTCTATCCACTAGAGGTGAGGCTTGGAGCTTCTCTGAAATCTTTAAGCGCCTCACACCAGTGGAACCTTGGCAAGCGCTTGGAAGCGCTAAAGAAGGTGATCGCCAAAGAGTTTGGTTTCATTTGCCCCGATATCAAGTTTACTGAAGATGAGCTCCTCGGTAGCGATGATTATGAAATTCACGTACATGGTTCCCGAATCGGCAAAGGCAGCCTAAAAACGGACAAAGTGCTCGCGATTGGCCACAGTGATGTGCTTTCTCAACTGGAAGGTGAAAAGACCAAAGAGCCGGCTTATGGATTGCCCGCTCTGTGGATTGATACTTCCGCGCGCAGCAAGGCACAAAGCCAGTCTTGCACGCTTGTTGAGCCTGAGATGGTCGTGTTCACCCACATTTCCGAAACCGTGAAGAACAACCTGCATGAAATTATTTCCCGTAAGGATATTGAGCAAATTCTAATCTCCCTGAGGCAGGACAAGGTCACCATCGTTGATGAGATTGTTCCTAATTTACTCACGATTTCTGACATTCACCGGATCTGCCGAATGCTGCTGACTGAAAAAGTCAGTATTCGCTATATGGAGCTGATCCTTGAAACGCTGGCAGAGCATGTTGCTCAGGAAAACAAAGACATCGAAAAACTGGTGGAGAAGGTGCGTGAGCGGTTGGCATTACGCCTTTGTGAACGCTATCTCGATGAAAATGAGCAGTTGAACGTGATCACCATGTCTCCCCAACTTGAGGCCATGTTAAAGCGCACTTTACGTGGTGAAGCATCGAGTGGCTTCAATGTTGATAGTGTGCTGAAGCAACTCGTCTCTCATTGCGAAGAGATTATCTCGAAAGGTATGGAGCCCGTATTGCTTTGTTCGGGGGCTATCCGTTCACCGCTAAGGAAAATTACTGAAAGGGTCGTGCCTAAGCTCGCCGTTATCTCAGCGCAGGAAGTGCGTGGGGTGAAGTCAGTACAAACCATAGGGAAGTTGACGTATGAGGAGAATGCGTAGTGGAAAATGTCTCTGAAATTGTTGCCTCATCCATCACCCGGAATCTGGAAACACTGGAACGAATCAGTAGCAATACACAGAACGTGACAACTGTGGGTTTCAAGTCCCGTTTACACAGTGAGTCATCTTCCGAGAGCACTTCTATGGCTCAGGCGATTGATATGTCTCAGGGTGAGTTGCGTCAAACCCATCGCTCACTTGATTTGGCCATCAAAGGATCAGGTTGGTTTCTACTCAAGCAAGACGACAGCCTTTACCTCACCAGAAACGGTCAATTTCGCCTGACAGGAAATGGACAGGTGATTGATGCCAAGGGGCGCATTTTACAGGGACAAAATGGCGACCTTTTGCTCGACTCTTCCAATGTTTCTGTCTCATCAAATGGTGAAATCTCAGATCTAAATGGCTCACTTGACCACCTTCTTCTGGTGTCACCTACAGCCACAACGAAAGGCCAATATGTGGGTGGAGAGTGGCATGTGAGCCCTTCAACAACCTTAGATATTGATTCTTCCAGTCAGGTACTTCAGGGGTATTTGGAGCAATCCAATGTTGACCCTTCAACAGAAGTTCTCGAAATGATGTCAGCGAGACGGCATGTGGAAACCATGCAAAAAACACTCGTTGCCTATAACGAAACACTCGGTAAAGCGATCTCAGAGTTAGGTAAATAATATGATTGATGCACTAGCAAATGCTGAGCTTGCGTTAAGAACGCACCAAAAGCATATCGACATGATTTCGAACAACGTGTCGAACATTAATACCCCAGGCTATAAAGCCAGTACGCCAGTTTTCAATAGCCTTGTTTCTGAAGGTTCCAGCCCGAATGCGACGACGGCTGCAGCGAGTGGAAGTGGCGTTGAGATCAGTGACGAAATTTACCGTTTTGATAACGGTGAATTCAAATTCACGGGTTCATCACTTGATCTTGCTATTCAAGGCAACGGCTTGTTGGAAGTCGAGCTGGACAACGGCGATTACGCCTACACACGAGTGACCTCTCTGAGAAAATTGGAAGATGGCTCGCTGGCTACTGTCCATGGTCATAAGTTAGCGGCAGGTATTGTGGTGCCGCCAGATGTGTCTGAAATTCAGATTTCAAGTGATGGCATCGTGAATGGTGTGATTCAGGGAGAGCCGGAACCCCTAGAATTAGGACAGCTGGAGCTCGCCTTGTTTGATTCTTATGAATCACTTGAAGCCCGAGATGGCGGACTGTGGTACCGAACTGAAAACGCTGGCCAGATGCAGTATCTACTTCCCGGTGAGGAAGGAGCCGGAACGATTCTTCAGGGGTTCACAGAGATGTCCAATGTGAACATGATTGAAGAAATGGTTTCCTTAATGGCCGCACAGCGAGCGTATCAGCTGAACTCTCGCGTTATTCAAACCAGCGACCAAATCCTCGAAACCATCAATAACCTGACGCGCTAGATGCTTTCCATCAAAGGCACTGCTACTGGCGCGTGGTGTTTGGGGTTCATATTTCTTTTGACTGCCAACAGCGCTTTGGCTGATATCGAGAATAGTGATGCGACCCAATTCCTCTCGTCACATCTAGTCTCCAAAGGCTTCAATGATTTGGTCATTGGAGAGGTGGGCAGCAAGAAAGCAGATAATCATCAGGATGTTCGCTATATCGCCGTGGATTGCACTTACAAAATTAATCGCTGCAGAGTGATTGGTGAAGATCCTAAAGGAAAGCGTGTCTCCTATTGGTTTCGTGTATACAGCCAACAGCTTGGCTGGCAGGCCAAAAAATCCATTCGTAAACATGAACGTATTTTGCCGTCGGACTTTGAATGGGTAATGACCGATAGCTTTGTCTGCGCCAACCAGCGGGTGGGCAAAGAAGGTCTTAAGTCTGAGGTTATTGCTGCAGAGCGGGTGAAGAAAGGTTCAACGCTTTGTGATTCACATCTACAGCAATCTGACGGTATTGCAGCGGGAGATATAGTCTCTCTCACCTCAACCACTGAAATGCTTCAACTGATGATTGAGGTAAAAGCACTGGATTCAGGCAACGTCGGAGACACCATCAGAGTAAGAATACCCAGCTCTGGCAACATTCTTGAAGGCAAAGTGGTGTCTTCTGAACTCGTCGAATCGGAGATCGAGTGAACATGATAAGGATATTTCTGGCTTTGGGAGCCTTACTATTTGCCAATGCATCTCATGCGATTGCGTTTGATATTGATGGCTACAAGTCCACATGGGCCGATCAGAGAGCCTCTGCTGTTGGTGACATCGTCACTGTTCTGGTTCAAGAGAAAGCCAAAGCGGTTTCATCTGCTGGGATTGATGCGGACAACGCCCACAGTATTGGGATTTCAAGCAACTACAAAGGCAGCGCCTTCAATCTGGACGCGGGTTTGGATAGCCGCATGAACAACGATGCAAGCACAGCTAGAAACGGCAGCATTAGCGCGACCATCACCACCCGTGTGATTGATATTGATGACTACGGTCTTCTGAAAATTGAAGGCACGCAATTTGTCACCGTCAACGGTGAAGAGCAGAAGATCACGTTAAGCGGCTTTGTGCGTGAGAAAGATCTTTCTCCTGACAGTGCCGTTATCTCTTCCAGAATCGAATCGGCTCGTATTGAACTGAGCGGGATCGGCGAAGTCAATGACAACAGAAAGCCAGGAATCATCCGGGCCTTGTTCAGATGGTTAGGGTTTTAAATCATGAAAACCAGGTTCTTACTTATCTTACTGGCATTGACAGTATCGCCACTGCTATCTGCTGCTGAATCATACGTTCGTCTGAAAGATGTAGCCCGCGTAGAAGGTGACAGAGAAAACGCCTTGATTGGCTACGGCCTGGTTGTTGGCCTGGCCGGCAGTGGTGATTCGCGCAGAAGTAAGTCGACGATCAGAAGTATTGCTAACACCCTTGAGCACTTTGGCTTGGTTGTGTCAGATAGTGATGTGAACAGCCGAAACGTAGCCGCAGTTATTGTGACCGGCACTGTGGGTAGTTTCTACGAAAAGGGTGACAAGGTTGACGTGACGGTGTCAGCACTTGGTGATGCCAGAAGTCTTGTAGGCGGCACCTTATTGATGACGCCACTGGAAGCGGCTGACGGCAAAAATTACGCCATTGCTCAAGGCCAGATTTCGGTGGGCGGTTACAAGTTTGAGCAGTTTGGCAACACACAGCAAAAGAACCATCCCACCGTTGGTATTGTGCCTAAAGGCGGCACGATCGAGCGCAGCAATATGGGCAGTATGGTCAATGAAAATGGCCGGATCGGTATCATTCTCCGTGAACCGGATTTCAACTCGGCGGTTAACATTGCTGATGCCATAAAGGCAAATGGATATAAGGCAGAAGCGGTTCATTCCGGGAAGGTAGAAGTCATTGTCGGCTCTCAGAGTCCGGGCAACGTTATCCGAACAATCGCGCGTATCCAATCCATCGATGTACTGATTGATCAGAAAGCTGTGATTGTCGTGAACGAACGAACAGGAACCATTGTTTCTGGCGGTGATGTCAAAGTGAATTCAATGACCGTTGCTCACGGCAATTTGGAACTGAGCATAAAAACCCAATACAACGTTAGCCAACCGAATAATGTGATCATTGGTCGAAATAACACGACAAATGGTCGCACTGTTGTCGTGCCGGATGTGGATATAAAAGTAAACGACAACAAGAAAAATGTGGCCGTTAATTTTAGGAATGAAACGACGGTGTTCTCTTTAGTAAAAGAGCTGAGAAGGTTAGGACTTTCAACGCGGGATATTATTGTTGTGCTTCAAGCCGCGGATAAAGCAGGCGCAATTAATGCTGAGCTAGTTCTTCAATAAAAGAGGTAATAAATGGAAGTTGAATTAATTCTTAATGAAGTATCAAAGGCGCTCGATAAAATATCTGTTGAGTCAAGAGTCAATGCTTATAACCTTCTGGCTCAAAGAGCGAACAAGCCCCAGTTTTCGGTTTCATTTGGCGAGAATTTTAATCTAGAAACGCTTTCAGCTTCTTCGTTGGAAAATCAAGTGTCTTTGAAAGAAGAAGATTATTCCATCGACGAATTGCTGCTAAATGCAATAGACCTATCAAGCCAGCAAGGAAAACTGATTTCTGTTACCAATGCCAGGCTACAACTGGAAAGAATGGTAATCAAAGGAAGTGCATAATGAATGATCTCAGTACGTACAACATCTTATCGACATCCTTGAGTGCGGAGGGAAATCGTCTCGAAGCGGTTGCCTTCAACTTGGCAATGATCAACGAGACATACGGCAGTCAGTCAGATGTGCCTGGGGCGAAATACATCAAAGTCAAAAACTTTCCCGATATCAAAGAAGCGGTATTGGGGGGAGCCACTGAGGCGCCTTCAGCTGAGATACGCAATAACTTTAACAGAGTAGACAGCGTGTTAGAGGTCAGTGGCTCAGAAACCATCACCAAGTTCAAAACTGCCATCAAGCTGGAAGAGCAGATGATGTTTTTAAATGAGGCAACACGCGCTTACGAAGCCAGTATTCGACTGTTTAACCTCCAAAAAGAAATGAATGGAAGATTGCTTTCTTTGGGAGGTAACTCGTAATGAAAATAGAAGCTATCCAGTCTGAAGTCGTCAACCTTTTGCAAGTCAATAATGAAGTATCAACAGCGAAGGTTGATGAAAAGAGCTTTTCAGAGATGTTGAACAGCATCGATACGCGTATTGAAAAAATGGCGAAAGGTGAGCATGTAGAATTACATTCTTTGCTCATTGATATCGAGAAGGCAAAGCTAAATATAGAATACACGGTAAAAATGAAAGATAGCATTATTGATGCATACAAAGAAGTAACAAGGATGCAGGTTTAGAAATGGAATTTAGTAAGAATGGAAAAATCTTACTGGCAGTAGGTTTTGTATTCATATTTAGTTTGGCTGCGTATCTAAGCTTCGTTTTCCTTAATAAAGATTATACGCGTGTATTTACTGATCAAAGTTCAGAACAGCTGGCAAAAATTGTTGATAGCCTTGAGCAGGCAGGGATCGCTTTTGAATATCCGGAAAGTGGTTCGGGTATTTTAGTTGAAAACTCATCGCTTTCTCAGGCACGTATTCAATTGTCAAAAGATGCTGTGTTTAGCAGTGACATTGTTGGGCTAGAGTTCTTTTCCGAATCGCAACATGCGATGTCTGACTTCTATCAGGTTGTTAACTATCAGCGTGCACTTCAAGGTGAACTCGAACGCTCCCTCATACTGATTGAAGGTGTGAACACGGCTCGCGTTCACCTTGCCATCCCAAGAGAAAAATCATTCTCGATTAAAAAAGCGGATATCAAGGCGGCCGTTACTCTCGAACTCACTCCAGCCGGAAGAGCAAACGAGGGGGAAATTGTCAGTTCAGTTATCAAATTGGTGGCGAGTGCAGTCCCAGAATTAACAGAAGAAAAAGTGTCTGTGTTGGATAGCCAAGGAAGAGCGCTTACTGGGGTAGGTGATGCCATGTCTATGGCTGGGGGAACTCGCCAGAAAAATACCATTGAATCCACTATTGAAAGCAAGATTAAAAGTTTGCTGGCTCCGTTCTATGGGAGTGAGGATGTGGGTGTATCTGCTTGGGTTGAAGTGAACAACGATAAAGTCTCAGAGCGCGCTGAAGGCTTGGATGCATCAAAAGAGCCAGCCGTTCTAAAACGCACCACTGAAACCACACAGGCATCTAAAAGTAAGGCGAAATCCACAGTTCTCAATGAGGAGTTCAGCTACCAAACGTTAACGCGTGAAGTTGAATATGAAAGTGGTTATATCAGCCGCATGACGGTAAGCGTATTGCTGCCAAAGGGTGATCACTTTAGTGAAGCAGAGCTCATTGAGCTTATCCAAGCGGCCGTAGGGATTGACGAAAACCGCGGAGACAAACTAACGGTTTTGCAATATACGCCTGAACCACAAACAGTAACGACAGACTTGACGCAACCTACGGCTATGTCTGAACAAACTGCCAAGGTTGAACAGCTCCAAAAACAGGATGTGGTTGCACCACTAAGCTCGGGCAATGATGCCATCGACTGGCTTTCTTCGAACGCGCTTTATTTGGTGTTTGGTTTACTGACGTTATTGGCTTTTGCTTTTGTCGCTTTCTTTTCTTTTAGGCAACGCGCAACAGAGCAAGAAGTTAAGCAAATCACGACAGATCTGAAAACATGGATTGAGGAACGAAAAGTTGAGCAAAACCTTAATCTATAGCTTCTTGCTGATGAAATCTTCAGCAAAAGTTCGGGAAAAAGTGCTCTCTCGTTTAAATTCGGAAGAGAAAGCGCTCGTGCTCAAAGAGCTCGAGAATACGCCTTATTATTCAGCAGAGCTGTTGAGGTCGATGAAAGACTCGATTGTAGAAGAGAGTAATAAGCCTTTGCTTATCAACAATTCACAAGAAGCACAGCCCACGACGGAACAGAAGTACAGCCCCGAACTACTTGATTGGATTGTAAATTGTCACTTTCTCAGCATTAGCGAGAAAGAAGCGGCTGCTCAGTATCTGGATGGACTCGATCATTTGGCTTTGAATGCCCTTGTTGAATATGCAGAGCAAGACCATGGATAAAGCATCTACGAATCAGTTCAACGCGCATGACAGCGAAAGTGACAACATTAAAAAGTTTATTGAGAAAAACTATGCCGATGCGCTAGAGAGAGCTTTCAATGAGCAAAAAGATAAAGCTTATGCCAAAGCCAAAGAAGAGATTGAACTTGAGTTGCAGTCGCGGGAAGAAGAACTAGCGCTTCAACAGAAAGAGTGTGAGGAACTTTCCGTATCTTTGGCGCGCGAAAAAAATGCCCTAGAGAAAGAAAACCAAGCATTAAGTGAAGTACTGACGCAGTTTGAAGACTCTATATTGGCGCTAAACGACGCAATTTCTAACGTTCAGAAAGTGTGTGAGGCGGAAAAGCTAGCTTTTGCTGCAACGTTAATCAAAGAGATATTTTCTCTATCCTCATTACCTTCGCTTTTCGAAGAGGAATTGTCGGCTTTATCGACGCAGAGCCGCGAAGCAACGGTCTTTCTTGAACTTTCACAAGAGGACTACAGAAATCCGGCATTGACTCGTTACTTTGAAGCATTGAATTACTCAATAAAGGTTAACAATGAGCTTGGGGTAGGAGAGCTGAAGCTTGTTACTCCGACAATTTGCTATCTGTTATCTGCGGATAAAAAGGTAGAAGTGCTCAAGGCGAATTTACAGGGCTTGGTCGATGCACTTTGATCAATTGCTTTCCGAATTAACGAGTCATGTCGGCAATGCTTCGCTCTCAAATGCGTTCGGTAAGGTCATATCGATCAAAGGCGGATACATTCACGCCACACATCAACAGTGCGCATTTGGTGAGTCGGTCGTTGTTGGTAAAGCGGACAAAAAAATTGAATGTGAAGTTATTTCTGTTGATGAAAAACACTGTCTACTGGCGCCACTGACGAGCATTGAAGGTTTAGCTATAAATGACCCTGTATCTTTTGAAGGAGAAATGCCTCAACTGACACTCTGGGACAAGCCTTTTGGAAAAATACTCAATGGGTTTGGTGATGTGGTATCGGCAGAGGAGTCAACATCCGGAGAGAGTCAGACCTTATTTCAGGAACCTGTTTCACCGATTGATAAAGAAAGCCTTTCTGAGCAATTGAGAACGGGTTCGCCAATCATCGACAAAATTCTGCCTCTGTGTAAAGGCCAGAAAGTGGGTGTGTTTGCAGGGTCTGGTGTGGGTAAATCAACCCTGCTGAACAAGCTCTACACCAATGTCGATGCAGACGTGAAAATCTACGTGATGATTGGTGAACGTAGTCGGGAAATCGTTGACTTCTATCAGTCTGAAATGGCGTCAAAAGATCAGAATAGAAAAACCATTTTGATCGCCTCAAGTACAGAGGACTCACCAGTACTTAAAAAGCGGGCCGTATATGTGGCGATGGCTTACGCCCGTCGTTTTTCAAAAGCGGGCAAGTCAGTCGCTGTGGTGATTGACTCGATAACACGCCTTGCTCATGCCATGCGCGAGATTGGTATTTCCCGTGGTGAGTTGCCGGTTGCGCGCGGTTATCCACCCTCTGTTTTCTCCGAGTTGTCTCGTTTGGTCGAGCTTGGCGGGAACTTCAAAAACCAAGGCAGCATCACCACTGTGATGTCCATTCTCGTTGATGGTGATGATGTGAACGAGCCTATCTCTGATTACTTGAGAGGTGTTCTGGATGGCCACTATGTCTTGGATAGAAAACTGGCAAATCTAGGGTATTACCCTTCCGTCGACATTTTAAAAAGCCGCTCTCGAACCATGGGGGATGTTTTTGATAGAGATGAACTCGCGTTCGAGCGAAAGGTGCGGGAGATATACGGTGAATACCACGAGGTTGAGGACATCGTAAAAACGGGGATCTATCAGAAAGGCTCGAATGCAGGAATAGATGAAGTAATCGACCTTAAGCGATCACTTGATAACGAACTCTACACCTGGCCGGGAAGTATAAGCAAAGCGCTGAGGGAGCAAGTTCATGCCTTTACCCAGAATCATCAAGATTAAACGTTTACAGCAAGATGCTGAGATCCAGAAGCGGATGAAGTCTCAGCAATCGCTGGTTGAAAAGCGCTCGAATGTTGATGCTGAATTAAGCCATCTAAAACAGCACGTTCCCTTAATGAGCGACACCTCCTCAGAGTGCTATGCCAACCCTAATCTTCACGAACTTTCTTTAGAACAGATTGATGGGGCAATAACCACTATCAATACCCTTGAGGCGGAATCGAATGATCTGGAAAAACTGATAGAAAAGTCTCAAGAAAAACTGAGTCGGGAGAGGGCGATTAAAGAGTCTCTCAAAGAACTTGAAAGCAAAGTTGAGCAAAGCCAGCAACCCTCTCAGCCCAATGAGCAAATCGATGATTTAGTAACTCAGCAAGCAGGACTGATTCAGTATGGAAATTCATAGTGATTTCGGCACATTGGTCGAGCCAGAAAGGAAAGATGTTGCCGTTAATAACAGCAGTCAGGACTCGTTTAAGCGTCATTTGGAACAAGAGGATGCTTTCAGCCAGACTGAGCACATAGATATCGCTGAAAGTGTATCTGATGACATCTACCTCTCGCTCATTGACCAAGATCTTTTGGTTTCTTTGGATGAGAAAAATATCCAAATAAAAGAAGAAGTCATCACGTTACTTAATCAAGCGTTTATCCAAAGTGCGCTAGCCATTGGACAGTATAAAACGGTTTCATACGCCGAGTTTGACGCTGTCGTTTCTCCTTCACATTCAGCCGGGCAGCACCTTCAAACAACGGTTGTTGGTAGTAGCAATGTATCAACGCGAGAAAGCTCAGTTTTTACCTCATTCAGT
The DNA here is from genome assembly GCF_000973155.1 of Grimontia sp. AD028. Lineage (NCBI taxonomy): Bacteria > Pseudomonadati > Pseudomonadota > Gammaproteobacteria > Vibrionales > Vibrionaceae > Grimontia > Grimontia sp. AD028. Next base: position 29,438 of record NZ_LASY01000006.1, read on the forward strand.
GATGGTGTTCGGTCCAATTCGATATCAACGCATTCCAACGCTCACCGCAATATTAAGGGGTCGGATGCTCTTCGTACTGAAAGTGGTAAGCAGCAGGTTTTGCTTCCTTTCAGGCCAATTGATGAGTACGCGAAGGTATTTATTAAAGTCGTCGAGCACGGCAAGAATCTAAAAATCATGTATCGGAACTATGAAGATTTGGATGGGGTTTCTCTAAAACAGTATCTATTCAATTCCGCGTCTCCAGCTTCACAAGTTCCTCTTTCACTAACGATCAATGGCAAAACGGAGGTATTCAATGGATATCCCGCCAGTAGGTAGTACTGCAACCCAAACAAGCCAGCTCAATAACGCGTTGGGGCAGGATGACTTTATTGAACTGTTCTTGACCCAGCTGAGGGCACAGGACCCGCTTGAGCCTGTGAACAACCAGGACTTTCTCGCTCAAATGGCGCAATTCTCGCTGTTAGAGTCGAACCGTGTGGCCAACGAAGAGCTCGCCAGCCTCAGAGCGCTTGTGGAAGCGAACCAGGGAATTGGCTTGATTGGTAAAGTGGCAGAAACACAATCAGGTGGTCAATTAGTTGTTGGTGAGGTGATTTCTGTGGGATTCGAAACCACGGGAACGGTTGTTTCGCTGAAGGTGACGGACGCAAGTGGTGAGGAGTTCTTCCTGAACGAACTGCCGGTCTCCCAACTTACCCGCGTGTACAACGACGAAAACTAAGGAGCGGTTATGTTTCAGTCTTTCTACAATGGCTTGTCTGGAATGAAAACAAGCTCAGAGGCGTTGGATATTGTCAGTGACAATGTCGCTAATATGCAAACGCCGGGCTTCAAGTCTAAAGAAGTCTTCTTTGCTAATGTCGAGTCAGGAGACAAAGGGTTAGGCTCTCGCGTAGCTTCAGAGTCGGTCAAATATACCGATGGTGAAGTATCTCAGACTGGTAACGTGACAGACCTGTATCTTGATGGACGCGCGATGTTTGTTCTAAAGGATGACACGAACCAGTACTACACTCGTGCGGGTACATTTACTTTGAATGAAGACAATGTGCTGGTGGATCGTCTCTCTGGATACGAAGTGGTTGGCGTCGATAACCGAGGCGCGAAAACAGACATCAAAATCGGAGATAAAGCATCAATTGCCGCAGTTCCAAGTACTGAAGCCACGTTGACGGGAGAAGTCACCACGAAAGATCCCAATGTGTCATTGGAAGCAATTGGCTACTTCGATAGCGAAGGCGAATACAAAGAGCTTTCAACGTTTCTAGAGTACAACGCTGACGATGAATCTTGGGGAGTCAGCATCACCGACATCGACGGCAACGAAGTCGGTCAGGGAACGCTGGAATTCGATCTGGCTGGAACACTGGCTGTGGGAAGTAATGAAGTTGTTGTGACGCTTGAAGGCGGTCAGGTCATTACTGTGAGCTTTGGTGAACCAGGCTCTTTGACTGGACTGACGTTACGTGAAGAAAACGAAACATCAACGCTTGAACTGACAGAGATAGATGGGTCAGCCGAATCACCTTATACTGATATCCGCTTTGAAGATGACGGTAATGTTGTTTTGGTTTATGGCAATGGTGATGAAGCATCAATTGGCAGGGTTGCCGTTGCTAAAGTCGTGAACTTTGATGACTTCAGTGTGAAGGATGGCCATATCCTTGTTGCTGATAAAGCACCGGAAATTACAGCGATAGGTCGAGGGGTTGATGCGACCATTATTTCTGGCTCTCTTGAACTATCAAATGTCGATTTAGCCGAAGAATTTGGCGACATGATGGTTATTCAAAGAACTTATCAAGCCAGCTCAAGGGTCATGACAGTCTCTAACCAGCTTCTGGAACAGCTCTACAACAGCACGGGTGGCTAATGTCTGGAGAAAACGTCATTCAACTAAAAAAGAAGCGATATATCTCATTTATTCTCGATGAATTGGTGAAGTGTTTTCCCTCTATATCTAATCATGTAATGGCCATTAATGAATCGAGAGTGATGGATTCGTTAATGCTCGCAAAAAATCATATTAAAGTGTCTGTGGGTAATAACCTAAGGTTTGAATTCGACGATGTAATGGTTAAAGAATTGATGCGGCACTATTATGGAAGTGAGTATCAGCCAAGTCACTTAGATCTTGAAGAGGCTTTTTTAAATAAAAAGGTCAACCATTGGATTGATGAGTTAGGGCTAGATCTAAGCTTTTTCTCTGATGAAGAACCAATGTTACGGAAGGTGTCCTTTTTAACTCGTGAAGGGGAGCTTTCTGTCTTTATGAGTGAGCACTTTATTAAAGTAATTAATGAGAAGCTTGGTTTAAATATATCTAAAAGAGTTTCAGTGAAAAACATCTATGAAAGAGTGAATTCTCAGCCTGTAGAGATGAATCTTAAGATAAATAACATTAACTCTACGATAGGTGTTTTGAAAAGTATTGAGCCAGGGGTGCGAATAAAAACTCAGCAAAAAATAGAAGATGGACTGCTGATTGTGCATGGAGATTCTGTCCTATCAAAAAACGCGTTTGTGACATTTGAACAAGGACAGCCACAGGTAACGATAGGAAGTATAGAAAGTGACTACAGAAGTGGAAAGTAAGCGGTTAGATACATTCTCGGACATACAAGTCTCTCTAGAAGTTAAGATAGGGAATGTGACGTGTACATTGGGAGAAATCATGAAGTTGTCTCCTGGGAGTGTCATTCGCTCAAACGTAAAACTATCTGAAAATGTTGATCTCTTAATGGATGGTAAGCCCATCGCAAAAGGCATACTTGTTGAAGAAGATGGTTTCTTCGCAGTGGAAATCTCGGACGTCATCTAATGCCTTTCAAACCTGAGCCAGACCTCTTCGGGATAGGCTATCTCATACTCTTGGTAGTGCTTATTGGAGCACTTATTGTTGTTCTCTATTTTAAGAAGAATAAATGGAATGACAGCAAAGGCGTGGAATTGGGCTCCAAGGTCCAAGTAATAGACAAAATTTATCTCGACAACAAAACCAAGTTGTTCGTTATTAAATACCATGATGATGAGTTCTTTGTGGTCAGTAATTCAAATGCTGTCTCGATAAGTGAAAAAATTGACAGTGCAGGGAAGAGTAAAGAGGACTACCAAGAAGCGTAATACATGATGGATCTGGATTTCACACACCCGATAATACAATCATTTCTTTTTGTTACTGCATCAGCATTTGTCCCTTTGTTGCTGGTATCTGTGACCAGTTTTACTCGATATGTGATTGTTCTGTCGTTACTAAGAACTGCTTTAGGGTTACAACAAACACCACCAAATATTGTTGTTATATCTTTAGCATTGTTTATGAGTGTATTTACGATGGCACCAGTATATATGGATATAAAAGGTGAAAGCTATGATAAATACCAGGAAGGTATGGTGTCTCAGGAAGTAGCAATAGATAATGGTCTCACTGCTTTTTCTGAATATCTAACAAGTCAAACAACAGAAAAAGATTACTACTTCGTTAAAGGGCTAAGTCAAGATGACAGTAATAGTGTAGATAGCATACTTCCCAACGACCTCGGTACATTAATACCTGCGTTTATGCTTACTGAGCTAAAGGCTGCTTTTCAGTTTGCATTTGTCATTTTCTTGCCCTTTGTACTCATAGACTTGATCGTTGCAAGTGTACTAATGGCGCTTGGTATGATTATGCTGCCACCTATTTCGATATCTCTTCCTATCAAAATATTGGTCTTTGTACTGATCGACGGTTGGACACTGTTGGTTGGTAGCTTAATTAGCGGGTTCTAACCCCGATTTTCGATATGAAAGGCAGAACGTATTCATCTTTAGTGCTGGACATGCTTCCTTGGTGTGAGGTTATCGCTAAGGGTTTTGTCAGAAAGCACTATTACAACAAAGAGAATGAGTATGGTGACTACGTAAATAGCGCAGTAGTCGGATTATACGATGCCTATAGGAATTATGACGAAAAGAAAGGTCAGGTTCATCCATATTGTTTTCGTTATATGTACCTGGAAATGAACCGTGTCCTAATTCGTTCCAACGCCTATCAATCTCGTAAACTCAGCATGGCACATATAGGTTTCGCCATGGATGAATACATTTCCTTAAATTACCCGGACAGCTCCATATACAGCAGTATCGATGGATCCGCTCAAAGGTCTTATGAGTTTTCTGATCTCTTAGCGGCTCAAAACCTCATCGTTTCATTATGTGTCGATAGGAAAAAGGTCGTGGTCGATCATTACTTCCGAGACATCAAAATTAAAGACATTGCTTCTTCAATGGGTAGAGACCCCTCAAGAATATCTCAGATACACCAGTTGGCGATTAGTGAGTTAAAAAATAAAGCGGGTGGTAAGGACAAAAATGGATAATGAACTCAACTACGAAGAGTTGTTACATCTCGCAGCATACTCTGTGAACAATAGTGATTTGGCGACTGCATTGAATCTCTGCAAGAAAGTAGATATCAATGCGGTACCAGATCAAAGGTTAAATCTTATACATGCCGCCATTCTTAACCAGTTAGGGTTACATCGAGAATCTATCGATCTATATAAACTGGTTATAGAAAATGAGCCTGAAAATGAGTTGGCGAGATTTCAGTTAGGCGTTGCCTACTTTTTCAGTAACGATCTGGAAGGAGCGGAAACTTACTGGGATAAACTGGATTACTTTGCTCATTTTGCAGAAGGGTTGATCGCCGCGAAGGAAGGAAAGTTTGACGAGGCTATCAAACACCTTGCGCTGTTCATTGCTAACAATGATTTATACCCGGCGTTGAACAATGACGCTGGCAATCTGTTGAAAGCATTTGAAGAAAAGCTAGAAAAGGACAAGGTACTGGGTTCACAAGACAATGTTACTGAGATAGCAACCAAAGAGCCTGAAGCATCTGAAAGCCTGCAAGAACCTGTTGATCAGAAACCAGCAACACCAGACGTAGCTGCGTTGCTCTCTATCTACAAAGAGTGACGCTTTTCCTTCTTTCTATTTTCTCCTGAGATCCCTAAAAAGGCCCCAAATTGTGACTCGATTCACGCTTTGTGGCCTTTTTTCGTTTTCCCG